>LUJM01000012.1 GCA_001689415.1 Bacteroidales bacterium M2
TAAGTGTCTTGGAATAACCTTAAAGTTACTGAAATTCAGCGACTTGACCAAATTTTAGTGTTCAATTTTATGCTAAACATCAGATTTTTAATGGATTAAACACCTGGCTCCTCGGAGCCGTTAACAAACTCTCAAAAAATAACCGAAGTATTGATGTTAATTGGCGACAATATTTTAAAATTAACATTTTGCACGCGGCATTAACTTAAGAATTGAAAAAGCAATGCTTGTAGAGGTCAAAAATGCTTTAAAAGTCGGTTTTTATGGCTGTTATAAACAATATTTATAAAAAATGGAACAATTAAGACACACCTTGTGCCTACATGCAGAAAAATGAAATAAGACCGACAAAGCACTACGAAAGTATATTCTTAATTTTGCAAAGTAAAATCGAAACTTGAAAAACCACATTATCATTTTCACATGAACAAACACATCTGCCTTTTCGCAATCCTGCTTGCACTTCTGCTTCCGCTCCGTACCGAAGCCGGAATTGCCCGCACACCGGTGGCGCCAACCAGAATTATCTGGATGTCGGATACAACCGGAAAATATATTAAGAATCCCGAAATCCTGATGAAAGATTTCCAGGGACAGGTGTCGGTTGCCGATAACTCGTGCACGGTTCTACGCAGTGATACACGCCACCAGGCAGCTGTGCTTGTTGACTTCGGTAAGGAACTCCACGGTGCTATCCGCATTTCATCGGGTATGCGCGGGTCTACACGCCCTTTGCGCCTGCGTGTACGTCTTGGTGAGTCTGTATCTGAGGCTATGAGCGACGTATCGCCTGCTTGCAACCCGAGCAATGCGACAAATGAGCACGCTATGCGCGACTTCGAATTACAAGTGCCATGGTTAGGCTCGATCGAATACGGTAACAGCGGTTTCCGTTTCGCCCGCATCGACCTCCTCGATCAGGATGTAGATTACCTGCTCCGCAATATACAGGCTATCAGTGTTATGATAGACGATCCTATGGTAGGTTCATTTAAATGTAGCGATGAACGCCTCAATAAGATATGGGAAACCGGCGCATATACCGTGCAGCTAAATATGCAGGAATACCTGTGGGACGGTGTTAAACGCGACCGCCTCGTATGGCTTGGCGACCTTCACCCTGAAGTTATCACAGTAAATAATGTATGGGGCAAGCACGATGTAGTACGCCGCACTCTTGACTTCGGCAAGGCTGATACTCCGCTGCCCGGCTGGATGAATGGTTTCAGCTCTTACTCTATGTGGTGGCTTCTTATTCATCATGATTATTACCTGCACCATGGCGATTTGGATTATCTGCGTCAGAATCAGGATTATATCCTCGGCCTTACAAAACAGCTCGATGAATGTGTCGATGCCAACGGTAAGGAAAATATGACCGGTGTCCGCTTCCTCGACTGGCCCACATCGGAACAAGCCGACGTAATCCACGACGGTCTGCAGGCCCTTACATATATGACTCTCAAGGCTGTTAACGAAATGGCAGGCTGGCTCAAGAATGCTGAAATGAAAGATGTTGCCTCAAAGTGCATTGCCCGTATGGAGAAATACAATATGGAGCATACAACTGCAAGCCAGGCAATCAGCCTTTCGCTGCTCGCCGGAACTTCGAAAGATGCAAAATCTGACTGCAAGAAACTGATTGACAACGGTATTGATTCATTCTCACCCTTCTATGGCTATTACGCAATCGAGGCTCTTGCTCAAAATGGAGAAATCGATACAGCCATGAGCATGATTAGCGACTACTGGGGCTCTATGATCGACCTTGGCGCTACAACCTTCTGGGAGCACCTCAACTACTCGGATACCAAGAAGGCAGCTCGCATCGACGAACTCGTTCCTGCAGGTAAATATGATATTCATGCCGACGGTGGTGAATACTGCTACGTAGGTCTCCGTCAGAGCCTTTGCCACGGTTGGGCTGCCGGTCCTACCCCCTGGCTCCAGCGCTACGTACTCGGCGTACGCCCCATTGAACCGGGCTGTAAGACTGTAGAGGTGAAACCTCATCTTGGCGACCTCGCATTTGTAGAGGGTACTGTTCCTACTCCTTACGGACCCTTGTCGGTAAAGGCTCACAAGGATGCCAAGGGTAAGACGGTTTGCACAGTCAAGGCTCCCAAAGGCGTTAAAGTAGTTAAATAACTTATGTTTCGCAAGTTGTAGATATAATTAGTTGAACTTGCGAAACTTAAGTAACTCTCAAAAATTAGCTGCGAGTAATACCAAAAAGCGCCGCAGACACATCGAGAGACAATGTATCTTAATAATATAAACTAATTTTTAAGAGTTACTTAAATGTAATAAAATATAAGACAGAGAATCATGCTGAACTCAGGAGTGGTTATTTGGTCTGTTCAGAATGTTTTGGTAAAATCTGTATGAAATCCTATGTGATGTATAAAGCATTGATTCTCTGTCTTTAAACTTTTACACTAATAAATCCTTACCATATGAATTACCGCAAAATAGCCGGTGCGGGATGTCTGGCTTTTGCCTTGACTTTGCCTGTATTCGCGAACGCCGACACTCAGCCCATCGACATATTCCCCGATACCTGGGTGGCCATTGACGGCCTCGAACGCGAGCTGCCTACAGCTGCAGACCAGCCTTTTCGCAATGACAAAGACCGTACAGTCGGAATTTTCTATGTGTCATGGCATTACGATTGGTTTTATACCAATTTTAAAGCACCCTATGCCAGCGATGTGACAAAGATTCTGCAGCAGGATCCGTCGGCTCGTTTTGACTACAACCATAAACTGTGGCCCCATGAGTTTGCATATCACTGGGGCGAGCCCGAACTTGGCTATTTTACCAGCGGAGACCCATATGTTATACGCAAGGATATATCTATGCTCACCGATGCCGGTGTGGATGTGCTTATCCTTGACTTTACCAACGGCACACTGTATCCTGAGGCTTGGGATGCACTGTTCGAAACTATGACCGCCATGAAAAAAGAGGGTAATGTGGTGCCTAAAATCTGTTTCTGGGGTTATAACAACGGTGCAAACACTGTGCCTAAGTGCGTAGACAAAATCTACGATTACTACTATGCCCAAGGCAAGTACAAAGATTTGTGGTTCTATTGGGACGGCAAACCGCTACTGCTTTATAATGAGAATGAAACATATTCTCCCTATGTGAAAGAATTCTTCACCCTCAGACATATGTGGTGGGGGTATTACGTCCAAAACGGTAAACGATATGTCGGTTCGGAAGACCACTGGAGCTTTGGTTACGATATGCACGACAAGCAAGTGAGTAGTCTTACTCCCGCCGAACGAGCCTCTACTCACAAAGGCCGCTACGAGCAGATGTGCGTTACCCCGGCGCAGCATGCGTCAACATTCGTAGGCAAGAGCTGGACGGTTGCCGCAGGCGAACCTCAGCTCAATCAGTATGATCTGCCTAACAAGAAATTCTCTAATAAAAAATGGATTAATAATCCTGAATATCACGGCTTTTACTTCCGCGATCGTTGGGACGAGGCACTTAGCGTTGACCCCGATTTCCTATATATCAACGACTGGAACGAATGGATTGCCGGTCAGTTCGCTACCCCGGAGGGAGTTACCTTTATGGGTCGCCCGAATAGCAATTTCCACTTCGTAGATCAGTATAATGCTGAATTCAACCGCACTATCCAGCCTATGAAGGGTGGCGGTACTGATAACTATTACATGCAAATGGTCGACGGTATCCGTCGCTATAAAGGTGTAAGAGAAGCCCCTAAGGCTACCAAGCCTGCAGAAATCGATATTAAATCAGACTTTGCAGACTGGGAGCGAGTGGGCGAGAAGTTCCTCGATACACCCGGAGATATTACCCATCGAGACTTTACCGGATATGGCGGCAACAAGTATAAGAATACTTCCGGCAGAAATGACATCCTTTTATCGAAGGTAAATATCAACAACGGTAAAGCTACTTTCTATGTAGAAACTGCTGATAATCTGACAGCTAATACTGATCCAAACTGGATGCTGCTCTTTATCAACTCGGATTGTGACTTCAAGACCGGATGGCAGGGCTTCGACTATATGCTCAATAAAGAATTCCCCTCGGCAAGTAAATCGTCGATTATGAAATACGATGCTGCCGCTAAGGATTGGGTGAAATGTGGTGAAGCCGAATTCCGCACCGAAGGCAAGTACCTCGCCCTCGAGATGCCGCTGTCGGAAATCGGCCTTGCAAACGAAGCTACCGGTAATTTCTATTTCAAATGGGCCGACAATCCTGCCGACCTTAATGATGCTATTTCACTGTGTATCAATGGCGATACTGCGCCTAACCGTCGATTCTGCTATAACTATCGCTGGGAATATGATGCATCGGGTATCAACGAGACTGTAGCTCAGGAAACTACACTCAAAGCCACACCCCTAACCGGCAATGCCCTCAAAGTGGAAAGCAGCGGTGATTTTACCGTAACGAGCTTATTAGGCATGGTTATCGCCTCGGGCAAAGGCAACATGACAGTAAATCTGCCCTGTGCCGGACCATATATAGTATCATCAGCCTGCACGGCTGTTAAGGTACTTGTGAGGTAAACAACTGAATATTCATTTACATCCGGCAGATTTATGCACGGTTGACATATATAATTATCTTTTTGCCTGAAAATGTTGTGTTTAATACTATGACAAATTTTGCATATAATGTGTAATAAATTTTTATTTCTCAATCTGTTTGTAGTGGCTGCTTCCATGTGTATGGCGGTAGTTGCTCGGGCCGACGCCGGGAGCGTCACACCTGTAAGTGATGACTGGATGCTTACCGACGCTCTCGGGCGTAAGGCCTGTAGTTACGAAGATGCCGGTGCGAGAGACCACAGCCGTTTTGTGGGTATGTTCTATTGGACCTGGCATCAAGGTTACGATTTCGACGGCGGTAATGATAATACTGCTATCGAGGTCAAAAATATCACCGAAGTGCTTCGCCGGAACCCTGATGCGATTAGTGACTATAATCATCCCGCCTGGGGTGAACCCGGCAAGCGCCCCGGTGTATTTTATTGGGACGAACCGGTGTTCGGTTATTACAAAACGACTGATCCATGGGTACTTCGCAAGCATGCCGAAATGCTCGCCGACGCAGGTATCGACTGTATTTTTATGGATTGTACCAATGGCCAGTTTGTGTGGGAGTATTCTTATCGCGCACTTCTGAAGACTTGGTCGCAGGCAAAAGCCGATGGCGTGAATGTGCCGAAGATTGTTTTTCTCCTTCCTTTTACCGCTAACGAAGATTCAAAGGCTTCGCTTAAAAACCTGTATAACAAGCTCTACAGCAAGGGCGAATATCAGGACCTTTGGTTCTATTGGGACGGCAAACCTCTTATCATGGCATATCCCGATAACCTGGCATATACAGGTGTCGAAAACGATATACGCAACTTTTTTACCTTCCGTCCGGCTCAGCCCGACTATGTAAATGGCCCGGGTAGGGCTGGTCAGTGGGGCTGGCTCGAGGTATACCCCAACCATGCTTTCAATGTAGATCCGTCTACCGGCAGGGCAGAGCAGTGCACTGTCGGCGTTGCTCAGAATGCACGTGATGCAAGTGGCGGACATTGTTGTGCTTTCAATCTGCCAAACACCTATGGCAGAAGCTATAGCAAGACGAAAGGCTTCGACCACAGAGGCTTTGGTTATCTCTATGGCTGGAATTTCCAGGAGCAGTGGGATAGGGCTATCAATGTGATTAAGCCTGAAATGATTTTCGTAACGGGCTGGAATGAATGGACTTCGGGTATGTGGAGAAAAGAACATGGCTGGTCCGACCCTCTGTCGTTTGTAGACCAGTACGATTGGGATCATAGCCGTGATGTTGAACCCACAAAAGGCTGGGGTGAATATGGAGATGTTTATTATCAGCAACTTGTTGATAATGTGCGCCGTTTCAAAGGTATGTCAGAGCCTTCGGCCGTTTCCGAACCAAAAACAATAAAGCTTGGCGAGGCCGGCCAATGGGACGATGTTCTGCCTAAATACAAGGCTTACCGCGGCAATACATTCCACCGCGACCACCGAGGCAGATATAATATGTACTATAAGGATGAGTCGGGCCGCAACGATATTATCGGTGCTCAGGTAACTCACGACGCTGAATATGTGTATTTCCGTGTTGAAACAGCCGAGAACCTTACTCCGTCGACAGATCCTAACTGGATGATGCTCTTTATCAATACCGATTGCGATATCAGCACCGGCTGGGCAGGTTACAACTACGTAATCAACCGAAAATCACCAACTTCCGATGAGGTGGTTATCGAACGTTCTCCCGGCACCAAATGGATGTGGCTCAAGGCCGGTACGGGCAAGTATGTAGTAAAAGGTAATACACTCGAAATAGCTGTGCCTAAGTCGGTTATAAAGGTCGGCAATGATATTGATATTGAGTTTAAGTGGTTCGACAATATGCAGAAAGCAGGCGACCCGCTCGATTTCTATGTCAGTGGCGATGCAGCCCCCGGTGGACGTTTCAATTACCGTTACCGTAGCGTTGTTCATACTACCGGTATCACTGAGAGTGTGGCAGCAAAGACGCTCAAAGTTAAGCAGTTGGCCGGTACTGACATAAGTGTTGATTGCGATGCCGAGTTTTCGGTCGTTAATCTTACCGGTAACATTGTTGCACAAGGTAAAGGTTCACGGAATATTACACTTCCGGCCAAGGGGCTTTACATAGTTTACTCAGCTGATGAAGCTGTAAAAGTATTAGTCAAATAACGATGCCTACATATACTCTTTTGATAATCTGTTATTATCTATATGAAAAACACTAATTTACGACTGCTTGCCGGAGCGCTCGCCGTGGGTATGTCACTATCGGGTGTAGCTCAAACAAGCAGTGTTACAGCCGAGAGCGATAACTGGATGCTTACTGATGTCCTTGGGCGTAAAGCACGGACATATAGCGAAGCCGGAGACCGAGACAGCACACGTTTTGTGGGTATGTTCTATTGGACTTGGCATCAAGGCGATGATGAAAATGGCGGTCGCGACAATACTTCTATCGAAGTTAAAAATATAACAGAGGTGCTACGAGAGCATCCTGAAGCTATAAACGACTATAATCATCCTGCGTGGGGCGAACCCGGCAAGCGTCCGGGCGTATTCTATTGGGACGAGCCCATTTTTGGCTACTACCATACTACCGATCCATGGGTGCTTCGCAAACATGCCGAAATGCTCGCCGATGCAGGTATTGATGCTGTATTTTTCGATTGTACTAACGGTTCGCTTGTGTGGGAGGCTTCGTACCGCGCACTATTAAAGACTTGGCAACAAGCGCTTAAGGACGGCGTGAATGTGCCTAAGATAGTGTTTATGCTGCCTTTTGCAGCAACTCCCGATTCGCGCAAGTCGCTTATCAACCTCTATGTCAATCTCTACAGCAAAGGTGAATACGAGGATCTCTGGTTCTACTGGAAGGGTAAGCCGCTGATTATGGCATATCCCGACAATCTTGCTGACAAGGGCGTTGAAAAGGACATTCGCGATTTCTTTACTTTCCGTCCCGGCCAGCCCGACTATGTGGTAGGCCCGAAAGAAGGATCAAAGCAATGGGGCTGGCTCGAGGTATATCCTACTCACGGCTATGCTCTTGACGCTACGACAGGTAAGTACGAGCAATGCGTTGTAGGCATAGGCCAAAATGCCGGTGTCAGCAGTGGCGGACACTGCTGCGCCTTTACTCTGCCCGATACATTCGGGCGCAGCTACAGCAAGACCAAAGGCTACGACAAGCGAGAAGACGGCTACCTCTACGGCTGGAACTTCCAGGAACAGTGGGATAGGGCGATTGATGAAATCAAGCCCGAAATGGTATTTGTAACCGGTTGGAATGAGTGGACTTCCGGCATGTGGAATAAATCGCACGGCTGGAGCGACCCCTTGTCGTTTGTAGATCAGTATGATAAGGATCATAGCCGTGATATCGAACCAACCAAGGGTTGGGGCGACAAAGGCGATGTGTATTATCAGCAGCTCGTAGACAATGTGCGCCGTTTCAAGGGAATGGCTGCACCTCCAAAGGCTTCTGCGCCTAAGACAATAAAACTCGGCAAGAAGGGCGAGTGGGATAATGTGCTACCCCGCTATAAGGCTTATCGCGGCAACACATTCCACCGTGATCATACCGGCCGATACAATAAATACTATACCGACAACTCTGGCCGTAACGATATTGTTGGCGCCCAGGTGGCCCACGACGGCAAAAATGTATACTTCCGTGTTGAGACTGCCGACAAGCTCACACCTGCCGATGATCCCAATTGGATGATGCTCTTCATCGATGCCGACTGTGACAAATCTACAGGTTGGAACGGCTACGACTATATCGTCAATCGTGTGTCTCCCGGCTCGCGCAAAGTGTATGTCGAGCGGTGTGTCGGCAACGACTGGAAGTGGGAAAAAATCGGTAGCGCACCCTATGTCGCCAAGGGTAATGTGCTGGAGATTTCAATACCCAAAAAGACCCTCGGAATGGGTCGGGATATAGACTTCGAATTTAAGTGGAACGACAACATGCAAGCCCCGGGCGACGTGCTCGATTTCTACATAAGTGGTGATACAGCGCCGGGCGGCAGATTTAACTATAGATATACCTCGAATATGTAAAAGGCTGATACTCAAACTTAAAAACATTAGCATGGCACGAATGTGCAAGTGTGACTATAAAAAAATGAAACAAATTTAAATAAAGTTGAAACTACAGAATACATAGAATAATGTCTGATGTAGCTAACTTTGCCACAAATCTTAAACAACCAATCATGTCTTACCATCAAAAACTCCTGATCGCGCTAAGTATGGCGATTATGCTTTGCCTGGTATCCATACCGGCAGCTTGGGGTGCTGACATCCACAAAGTCAGCGGTACTGTTATCGACGACCAGGGTGAACCTGTGATCGGTGCTGCCGTCCGTGAAGTGAATACAAAGAACGCCACGGTGACAGATATCGACGGTATGTATACCTTAAAACTTACATCCGCAAAGCCCGTCCTCGAGTTTACTTTTGTCGGTATGAAACCGATCAGTGTACCTGTTACCTCTGCGACTATTAATGTTACTATGGAATCAGCCATTACTGACCTCGACGAGGTTGTGGTAGTGGCGTATGGTCAGCAAAAGAAAGTGACCGTTACCGGTTCGGTTGCTGCCATTGGTGCCAACGATATTAAGAAGTCGTCCGAACCTAACCTTGCCGCCGCCCTTTCGGGTAAGCTGCCCGGTCTTACTACCATGCAGCAGAGCGGTGCTCCCGGTGAGGACGATGTGAAGATGTTCCTTCGTGGTGCTGCTACCATGAACGGTACATCTCCGCTTATTCTTGTCGACGGTATTCCTCGTTCTTCGATGAGCGAAATCGACCCCAACGAAGTACAGTCTATCAGTATCCTTAAGGATGCTTCTTCTACCGCCGTATTCGGTGTACGTGGTGCTAACGGTGTTATCCTTATCACTACCCGCCGTGGCGAGGAAGGCAAGGTCAATGTTCACGGCCAGGTGACTTACTCTATGCAGAAGTTCAACTACTGGCCCGACCAGCGCCACTCGTGGGAATATGCCCGCATGGCCAATGAGGCTTCTCGCAGCAATGGTGGTGCTGACCTATATACACCCGAAGAAATCGCACTTTATGATATGTGGAACGGCGGCAACGGTCCTACAGACCCGTCGCTCCGCTATTGGTATCCCGATACCAACTGGGGTGACATATACCTGAAAGACCATTCAGATATGGTTCAGGCCAACGTAAACATCTCGGGTGGTACCAAAAAACTCCGCTACTTCGCAAGTGCAGGTTATGTTTATCAGGGCGGTATGTACAACACTGAGCCTAAGAGCTTCCTGGGCTATGATCCTCAGTCGAAGATGAACCGCTACAACATCCGTACCAACCTTGACTATACATTCAATAACTGGTTGAGCGCTTCGTTCGACGTAAGTTCTTCGATCAAGAAAACCAACCAGGCAGCTGCCAACATGTCGGGTGGCGATACCGCCGGTCTTCGCTGGTCGGCCCTTACCTCTAAGCCTACCGTTCCCGGCCCTCTGACAATCGAAGGCAACGAGTCAAATGGTTTTATAGTTAACGAGGGTCCTCGCGAAGACGGCACAATGGGCTGGCACTATGTAAAAGGTGGCAAGCTCGTACAGGACCCCGAACTTACCCTCGCGCAGATGGCTTACGGCCAGCTCAACCGCTCGGGCTACAAACTCCTTGTTGAGGCAAGCGCCAATGCAATCGCAACCCTTAACTTCAATCTCGACGGTATCACCAAAGGTCTTTCGGCCCGCGCACTCGTATCGTTTGAGACATATTCGCAGGAACTCACCATGGGTAGCCGCCAATTCTCGGGTTATCTCTACAACCTGCACCCCGGTGGTTTCGACAAGCCCGTGTTCCTGATGCAGGGTGACTCGGAAGACGACGACCAGCTTAGTCTTGCCCGCGCCGACGTAAGTCGTTGGTTCATGAACTTCCAGGCTCAGGTCAACTATAACCGTTCGTTCAACGACGTACACAATGTTACCGGTATGGTTCTCTTCCAGCGCGACGATAAAGAGAACATCCTCGGTTCAATTCCTTACCGTATGATCGGTGTTGCCGGCCGTTTCACCTATAATTACGACTCTCGCTATCTCGCCGAGGTTAATATCGGTTATAACGGTTCAGAGCAGTTCGCTCCCGGTCACCGCTTCGGTCTCTTCCCCGCATTCTCACTCGGCTGGGTTATTTCGAACGAAAAATTCATGCAGGGTCTCCACGACAGCGGCACAATCACCAACCTCAAACTCCGTGCATCGGTAGGTAAGGTAGGTAACGACGAACTCTATGCCGGTGCCGACGAGGCAACCCGCCAGAAACACCGCTTCCTGTATCTCGACAACAACTCGGTAGTACCTTACTACTACCACGCCGAAGAAGGGGTGATGATTCCCGGCTCGCTCACCAGCAGCGGCAATGGCATTGGCGTAATCAAGGAGCAGCTTATCGGTAACGACGATATCCACTGGGAAACAGCATGGAAGCAGAACTACGCTATCGATATGACTCTCTTCCGCAATCTCGATATCACATTCGACTACTTCCGCGAAAACCGCTCAGGTATCCTTATTTCTCGTAACACCATACCCCTGCTCGGTGGTTTGAACTCTACCCAGCTTCCCCGCTCGAACTTCGGTAAGGTTAAGAACTCAGGTTTCGAGGTATCAGCCCGCTACACCTACGCAGTCAACAAGGATATGCAGTTCTTTGCAAGCGGCAACTTCGCATACAACAAGAATACCGTTATCGATGCCGACGAAGTTTACCGTGGCGATGACTACGCTTATCCTCTCCGCAGCGAGGGCTTCAGCATCGGCCAGAACTTCGGTTATCTGATTGACCGCAGCGTCAACCCCGAGCTTGGTCTCGACGGCACCGGTTTCTACAATACCGAAGAGCAGATCAAACTCCGCGGTCTCGAATACGTAGGCGCCCAGCCCAAATGCGGTGACTTCGTATACCAGGACCTCAACGGCGACGGCATCATCAACGAAAAAGACCAGGCTCCTATCGGTTACTCAAGCCTTCTCCCCCGTATCACCTACGGTCTGACAATCGGCGGTGACCTCTACGGCTTCGACTTCTCGGTAATGCTCCAGGGCGTAGGTAAATATACCCGCTACTTCGGCAGCCCTGTTATGTTTGAGAACTACGGTACATACTTCTTCTCAGATATGTGCGACAACCGTTGGAGCCCCGAGCGCTACGCAGCCGGTGAAGAAATCACCCACCCGCGTCTGTCGCTGCAGGAGACATCGAGCCATACTGCCAACGACTACTACACCATGGATGCGTCTTACATCCGTCTTAAGAACATCACAGTTGGCTATACCCTTCCTAAGAGTGTAACACGTAAAATCGGTATGAGCGGCGTCCGCTTCTATATCAGCGCCGACAATGTTCACACCTGGAATAACCTCCGCACCAAGATGATTGACCCCGAGCAGAACGACTTCTCGTCTTATCCTCTTATGAAGACCTACTCGGCAGGTGTGTCGATTGACATCTAATATTCAAACTCTCTTAAGATCATGAAAAAGCATCTTATCAATATCATCATATCAATCTCGGCAATCTGCGGTTCGGGTATGGTTTTCACCTCGTGTGAGGACGACCTCAACGTGACCCCTGACGGCCGTATGACCGACGAGGCCGTGTTCTCCACCCCCGAGAACACCAAAGACTACTTTGCCTCGGCATTCGCGCACATCCCCTTCAAAATCTTCAAATATTACTTCTTCGACAACTTCCTGATTGATATGTCTGATGAGGGTTGGTCTACAGCCGACTACCAGCCTCTGATTATCAACGATATCTATGCAGGTAACTGTAACACCACCAAGCACCGCTTCGAGTGGGACGATACCGGCCAAGGTAAATGGGACGGCGGTTACTGGCAGCGCTACTGGGCCATGATCCGCGTGCTCAACAACTGCCTCAAGCGTTTCCCCACCGCAGCATTCGAGAGCGAGTCGGAGCGTGAACTCTGCACAGCCGAAGCCCGCGTACTCCGCGCCTTCTACTACCTGCAGATGGTGAAATTCTACGGTGACCTGCCTATCATCACCGATGTTTACGGTATCAACACCGACTATGCCGGTCTTGAGCGCAAACCTGCCTACGAAGTACTTCAGCATATCGTAGAAGAGTGCGAAATGGCCCTGGATAGCCCCAACCTACCCTGGACCCTCACCTCGATTCAGATGAAGAACCGCATGACCAAGGGTATTGCCTGCGCAATCATCTCACAGGCATCGCTCTTTGCCGCCAGCCCCCTCTTCTGCCATGACCAGAACCTGTGGCAGTACGCATACGATAAGAACAAAAAAGTGTTCGATCTTCTCGTAGCCAACGGTTACGAACTCTACGACCACCTCAACGACCCCAAATCTTATCAGAACGCCTATCAAGAGTACTTCGCATCGCGCAGCTACAGCGGTTCGAAGGCTGATGATAAGGAAACAATCTGGGGCAGCCCCATGAATCATGGCGTAAACCACTCGGCTATCAACGGTGTGCCTCTGTTTACCAACTCGCACCAGGCCGGTTGCGTACCCACCCAGGAACTCGTCGACGCATTCGATATGCTTGCCACCGGCGAACCTATCTACGACCTTGCCAACCCCTATGTTGACGAAAAACACAGCGACATCAACATCAACCCCAAGTCAGGATATGATCCCGCCAATCCCTACACCGGTCGTGATCCCCGCTTCTACGCTTGCATCTACTACAACGGTTCGAAAATCAACACCGGCGTGCTCAACAAGACTGTAGAAACCTGGAACAACGAAATGAGTTGGAACGGCGAAGCATGCAACTACAAAGCATCGTCGGCCAGCGGTAACTGCAAGGTTGACCAAACAGCCCAGCGCTACACCCGCACCGGTTACTACAACCGCAAGTACCACACATTTAAAGTACAGCCCGGCCAGGTGAAGGACGAAGGTAACTGGAAGTACTACCGTCTCGGTGAAATCTACCTCAACCTTGCCGAGTGCGCAGTTGAGACCAACCGTCTCGACGAAGCTATGAACCTTGTCAACGTAATCCGCCACCGCGCAGGCTTCGACCCCTCGGTCGACAAAGTAGCTGCCGGTCAGGTAGAAGCCCGTCTGATAGTTCGCCACGAGCGCCAGGTAGAGCTTGCATTCGAGGAGCACCGCTACTTCGACTGCCGCCGCTGGGGCGTTGTAACCGAGGATATCAAAGAAGAGAAATACAATACGGGTATGTGGATTCACAAAGACGGCACCAAATACGTCTACGTGCGCTTCCCGCTCGGCAAAGGCATGGGTAACGGCCCGAGCAAATACAGCTCAGAAGCCAAGTACCGCCTGGTACCCATTCCTTTGAAGGAATCGAACACACTTGGTTCTCTCACCGGTTTCGGTGCAGATTACTGGCAAAATCCCGGTTGGGAGTAATCCACACATCAAACCTTCACTATCATGATTCTTAAGAAAAACATAATTCCGATATTTCTGGCAACTGCGACGCTAAGTGCGTCGGCAGCTACCGATGCTGACAGCATCTCATTCGGTCAGCAGGAACTCGAGGCGGCTTTCGGATACCTTGAGACCCGCGATAGCTATACAGGCTCACAGTCGTCGGTTGATGCCGAGCAGATTGAAACCTGGAAAGGCACCTCGATCAGCGCCGCTATCCGTGGCAAACTCGCCGGCTGGTACAACGGTGTTATCCGTGGTGCAAGCTCGCCCAATGCCACCGATGCCCTTATCGTTCTCGACGGTATTCCCATGCCGTTTATGACCCTTACCGATCTCGACCCCACTACCGTAGGCAAGATTACCATCCTCAAGGATGCCGCCGCAAAGGCTCTCTACGGTCCTCAGGGCGCACAGGGTGTACTGCTTATCACTACCAAGCACGGTGAGAACAACTCCCTCAAGGTGAAAATCTCGGCAGATTTCAGCTTCGAGAGCCCGACAGACAACCCCGACATGCTCGACTCTTACGGTCAGGCCATGCTCCGCAACCAGGCTCTTATCAACGACGGCCTTGCTCCTAAGTTCAGCAGCAGCCAGCTTGATGAGTTTGCCAACGGCACCGGTATCAACAACGACTGGCGCAAGAAGTATATGAAGGATATGTTCCTTCAGAAATACAATGTGCAAGTCGGTGGTGGCGGCGAAAGGGTTAAATTCTACGTCAACGCAGGTTTCTCTCGCGAGACAGGTAAGTTCAATACCATGTACGATGACAAGTACAATCCGTCGGACGCAACCAACCGCTTCACAATCGTATCGAACCTCGATGTTAAGATCAACTCATGGCTTCGCGGTTTCGCCAATACCAACATCGGCGTGAAGCGAATCAACGCATCGGCACAGAGCGCCAATCTGTATAAGCTGATGTATACAACACCCAACTGGGTAGAAGACGGAATGCTCGAAGACGGCAGAGTAATCACCGCCGAGGGTTATCCCACACCTATCCTGGGTGCAATCAACTACTCCGGTGTAAACCAGATGACCCGTACCGACCTTGCAGCCAACATCGGTCTTGACTTTACCCTTGATTTCATCACCAAGGGCTTGTCGTTCAAGGCAATCTTCGGCTATAGCTCGATGTACAACGGTATCCGTGGCGGTTCATTCGATTATGGCCGCGTGATCTACAACAAGCTCTCAGGCAAATATGAATCATGGGGCAGCAACATTGCCACCCCGCTTTCATGGGCCAAGGGTACTACTACCAACTACTATATGGATATTCAGGCAATGTTCGATTACCACCGTGTATTTGCCGAAGACCATTCTGTAGACGCGCTACTTCACTACACCAGCGAGGACTACCGTGGCGACGATACCAAGTGGTACAACTACGCCTTTATCCTCCCCACCAACCGCATCCAGCTCGCCGGTGAGGCACGCTACGGCTTCAAGAACCGTTACTTCGTACAGTTCGACTTCAACTACTCCGGCTCTGAAATGATGGCCAAGGGTCACCAGTTCCACTTCTCACCCGTAGTATCGGGATCGTGGGTGGCTTCAAATGAAAGCTGGTTCAAGAACGACTTAGTAACCTACCTGAAGATTCGTGCTTCTTACGGTAACCTCTACTACGACTCGCTCCGCGCCCAGGATTCGCGCTACCTATATAATAATGTATACCGCGCAGGCGCCGGCGGCATCACCGGTATCTACTCGGGCTTCGGAGTAACCAATCTCCGTCGCGGCAACGTCAACGTAGGCTGGGAGACATCGAAACAGCAGGACTACGGCTTCGACCTCGGCTTTATGGATAAATTCCACATTATCGCTGACTATTGGCGCACCAATCAGGAAGGCATCCTGATTCAGTCGGAACTCAACCCCGTACTCGGCGGTGTTACCGCAGCCAACCGTGCCTTTACCAACTCGGGCAAGGTACTCAACCAGGGTATCGATCTTACCGTTACCTACGACACCGTACTTCCCTGCGGTCTCGGCATCAACGTGGCAGGCCAAATGGGTTGGAACCACAACAAGTGGGAAAATGCAAGCGAGCTCTCGTATGCTGATGCAAACTATGCATATCCTTACCGCAAGACAGGTTACAGCATCGGTCAGCAGTGGGGTTACTTGGTAGACAACTCGAATGGATCGCAGTTCTACAACTCACAGGCCGAAATCGATGCTTCGGGCCTCCAGTTCACCGGCAAGCAGCCCCGTCCCGGCGATCTCAAGTTCCAGGACCTCAACGGCGACGGTGTGATTGACGAAGGTGACCAGGCACCCCTCGACGGTGTATACACCATGCCCCGCTTCGAATATGGCGCATCTGTAGCCCTCGACTACCGCGGCTTCGACCTCTATCTCGACTTCATCGGCGAGAGCGGACGTTCGATGTTGATGAACAAGAGCGTAGGCGCAGCCGAATTTGTTGACGGCATCACAACCGAAGGCGTATACATGCCAATGCACCAGGAAGCATGGACCGCCGACCGTTTCGCCCAGGGTCTGCCAATCTCTTACCCGGCACTCTCTACCACAGCATCGTCGAGCCTCCAGAACAACTCGTTCTATGTCTCTAAAATCGACTACCTGCGTCTTCGCAACCTGACCCTCGGTTACTCACTTCCCGAGAATATCATCAAGAAAGTAGGCATGACCAAGCTCCGCTTCTATGTCAACGCCCAGAACCTGTTCACCTGGGACAACATGAAGTTCGACGGATTTGATCCCGAGTCTGACCAGGTATTCAACAAAGTATTCCGTTCGTTCAACGTCGGCCTCAACATTCACTTCTAAACAGACCTTGTCACATGAAAAAGTATATAAGGACTATCCTTCCCCTTGCCGTTGCCTTTGCCATGGCATCGTGCACGGAAATCACCGATTATCCTGACGGCTCCATCAACTTCGATGAGGTCTTCAAGAGCGAGAAACTGACCGCAGGCTGGCTCAACAACTGCTACCTGCCGATGACCCAGGCATCGTTTGGCTCGGCTTACGGCACCAACAAGTCGTTTCTCGACGCCGCAACCGACAACGCACACGATGTAGACGATGTAGAAGGTGGTGCATTATCGCAGTGGAACAACGGCCTTGCCACCATTTCGAACAACCCCCTTACCGCTCTCGACAAGTGGGAAAAGTATTACGAAGGCATTGCCAACTGCAATATCTTTATCCACAATATCGACAACGCTTATATCCTCGAGGAGGGTAACCGCGAGCGCTACCGTGCCGAGGCTTACGGCCTGCGAGCATACTACTACCTGCAGCTTGCCAAAATCTACGGTGGTGTGCCTCTGATTCTTGACCAGAAAGACGATTCAGAATACGACTACAGCAAGGTTCGCCCCGCGACTTTCGCTCAGGTTGTAGAGCAGATTATGTCAGACTGCCGCGAGGTGCTTGCCTGCGACTTTGTAGAGTGGCGCTCCGGTGCTCAGGATGCCGAACTCCACCGCATCAACAAGGCTATTGCGAGGGCAATCATGTCGGAAGCCGCCCTGTACGCAGCATCGCCCCTCAACAACGACGGCACAATCACCTGGGCCGACGCTGCCGAGGTCTGCAAGACCGCTCTCGACGATTGCACAGCCAACGGCTATGCGCTCTTTACCTCCAATCCCTCCTCGACAGGTAACGAGAATATGATATCGAGCTGCGCCTACGACTACCTCTTCCAAAAGAAGCCCGATGCCGCCGGTGCAAACGAAAAAGAGACAATCCTCGGTATTTCGCAGTGCAACGTATGGCAGTATAATACCGCACCTATCCTCTCGGGTCACGTACGTGCCGGATCTTGCCCCACCCAGGAGCTGATCGACTGCTACGAGACCATCGACGGCAAGCAGCCCATCCTCGGCTACAGCGATGCCGACCACCTGCAGCCTATCATCAACCCCGAGGCAAGCCTCTACGACGAGAGCAAGCCCTACGAGAACCGCGACCCGCGTCTCAAGGCTACCATATATTATAATGGAGCACATGCCCACTTGCTTGATAATGTTCCCCAGCCTACTATCTACACCGGCGAAGGAGCACCTCACGGAATATCGATGACCAATATCCTTTACACCCGTACAGGCTATTATCTCCACAAATACTTCAACATCACCTCGAGCCGTACGGCCAACATGGACGGTTACTACCGTGTATTCCGCCTCGCCGAGCTTTACCTGAACTACGCCGAGGCTGCCAATGAGGCCGCCGACAACGGCTTGGCACCCAACGCCGCTGTAGACGCAGTAAACAAGGTTCGTACCCGCGTAGGTATGCCCGCTATCGCCTATGGCATCAGCCAGGACGAGTTCCGCACCCGCGTACGCAATGAGCGCCGCATCGAGCTGGCATTCGAAGATCACCGCTTCTTCGATGTTCGCCGCTGGAAGGTTCTCGACCAGACTCAGACCGTAACCGGTATGCGTCCTGTAGGCGAAACCGTGATCAAAGTTGCATTCAACGGCAACGGCGACAACGACTATGACCGCGATGAAGAAGGCAACCTGATTATCGACGAGGAGAACGGTCGCCAGTACCGCACCTGCACCGGCTATCAGCGCTACGTCGTAGGCCGTCACACCGCAGTAGCCGACAAGTTCCTTCGTTGCCCCGTACCCGGCAAAGAAGCTACCGCCCTGCAAATGGCAACCGGCCTGAAATTCCAAAATCCCGGCTGGTAAATAATAAACATTTGAAGTCTGATGTCAGACGTTCCAACGAGCCGCGAGGCATCAGACTTCAAATAACTCCAATCTGAACACCAAATAAATCTATCCATAATTAAACACAAATTGTATGAAAGTAAAATCTTTACTTACAGTCGCTTGTCTGGCATCAGCAATGGTGGCATCGGCAAGTATTCCATTGAAGTTTAAAAACGCCAACAACCTGAAAGAAGGCAGCTACTTCGACTATCCTATTGTAGAGGGTACAAATGAAACCACATATGGCGAACCCCTCTTCAACGAAGACGGCTCTATCGATCTGACCTCGACCCCGGCTGCCGAAAATGGCATTTGGTGGCGCACATGGGCACTTACCGAAGCCTGCGGTCCCGAATACAACGTGTTCGCGTTCGAATACAAGTCGAACCGCGTGGTTACCGACATCGTAATTTTCCCACAGGAAGGCAACAATAACTTTGCCGAGATTCTGAGTGGAAACGTTTATAGTGTTTCTGACGAATGGCAGACACTATATTTCCCACTTCAACGTGGTGATGGCTGGGGTCAATGGGGTAACCCCGAAGGCGAGGAGTTTAAAAAAGGTAAAAACTACCTTTGGGTTTCAACAAATGATGCCAATGGTAAACGCGCCGGCTGGAAAGTGTCTATCAAAAATGTTCGCATGATGACAATGGCTGAGGCTGTTGCCGAGTGCAAGCCCGTTGAAGCTCACGGTGATTATGCAGAAGTTCTTTTGACAGCAACCGGTCTTGTGAGGGATAATGACGTCGACATGGACGCAGATGTTATCTCAAGCAATGGTGTCAACCCCATACTTTCTACAGGTTCGATTCTCAAGCCGCTCCCTGCCGGTTATACCACTTTCTGCTTCGATTACAAACTCGTAGGCAATGCTTTCAAACCTACAGTATACATGGTTGATATGGCAGGAAAAGACGTTCCCGGCGCTCTCGCAACCGTACCCGGTAATGCAGGCTTTGAAGCGGTAGAAGACGACCCCTACACAGAAGAATGGAAGACATTCACAATCGATATGTCAGCCATGATTTCTCAGTATAAATTTGGCCAGTACTTTGGCTGTAATCACAATATTTGGATGCAGCTTTGCGCACCCGCTGACCCTGCAACACCTCTTTGGGGCGAGGATGGCATGATGTGGATCAAGAATCCTCGTTGGATTAACCCCAATGAAAAAGAAGAAAGCGGCGTAGCTGAAATCGGCGTAGCAGAGCGTCCTGCCGACAACCGCGTATTCAACCTGATGGGCGTAGAAGTTAAGGGCGAACTCGCCCCCGGTCTCTACATCCGCGACGGTAAGAAATTTATTGTAAAATAAAGCATATTGATTGAAGCTCGGGTCTCGAAACTTGATGAGGCTTTTATTTGAGATCCGAGCTTCTATACCCCAAACCTCTATTTTTCGGAAATTCCGAAGAAGTCTCTACCAGCTTTGTAAAAAGTATAATTAAATCTAATTCCAAAACAATCCAATCACAAAACACACTTATGAAAGTAAAATCTTTACTTACTGTAGCATGTCTTGCAGCCAGTCTATCTGCTTCCGCAGCTTATCCTCTTGAATTCCGTGATGCCGGTCTCGACGGTGCCGATATGCAATTTGACAAGGACGGCAAACCTCTGTGGAACGGCGGTGGCCACTTTGACTATCCTGTTGTAGAAGGTACTCGTGTAGAAGTAGCCGAAGGAGACAAAAAAATCAGCTACGGTACCCCTCTCTTCGCTGAAGATGGCTCAATCAAGCTTACACGTCAGAACATAGACGGTGGTACTTGGTTCCGCACAAAGAAGCTTACAGAAGCTTGCCCCAAAGAGTACAGCGTATTCGCCATGGATTACAAATGTAACCGTAATGTCGATGACCTCGTACTTTGGCAGCACGAAGGTTTCGCTAACAACATCCACATGTTCAGCGGCGCTCTCTTCACCGTATCTGACGAGTGGCAGACAGTATACGCAGTAATCAACCGTGACCAAGTACCCGAATGGGGTGATGACACTCACTTTGCATCAAGCTATTTCTGGGTAAACTGGAATACCGTAACACCGGGTTGGGAACTTACAGTTAAGAACATCCGCCTTCTTACTCTCGACGAGGCTTCAGCAGAGTGCAAAGCAGCCAGCGGCGATGTATTTGACAGCTTCATGCTTCCCAATAACTCACTTGCATCTGACGTAGATCCGGACATGGGTTGCTCGATCTACACCCTCAACCCCGATGGTGATGGTAACGGACTTCTCCAGAGCGGCAACCTCGTACGTCCTCTTCCCGAAGGCTGCACCACATTCTGCTACGACTACAAAATGGTAGGTGAACCCTTCACCCCCAACGTACTGATGCACAAAGCAGCTAATTACACTCAGATGATTCCCACAGGCGTATCTGATACTATGATTCCCCTTGGCGAGGATGAAGATCCCTACACCGCAGAGTGGAAAACAGCTAAGATTGACCTCGCAGAAGCTATTAAGGCTAACGACTTCGCACAGACCTTCGGTAGCAACCACTTCCTCTGGATTCAGTTCAAGGGTATGAACCCCGAAAACATGATGTGGATCAAGAATCCCCGTTGGATCAACCCCAATGGAAAAGAAGAAAGTGGCGTAGCTGAAATCGGCGTAGCAGAGCGTCCTGCCGACAACCGCGTATTCAACCTGATGGGCGTAGAAGTTAAGGGCGAACTCGCTCCCGGTCTCTACATCCGCAACGGCAAGAAGTTTATTGTAAAATAAACCTATCCTATAGCTAAGCATGACTCGCATTGGGTTTGACTCAATGCGAGTCTTCTTAAAAATTAGACTATAGCAAAGTGTAGCATCCTCACAAACCGAGTCAGAGCGGTCGAAGACTGCGCCTTTGCCTAACCCCGTCTTTACGCAGTTAGACGGGGGTAGGATATCAACTCGGAAATACAAGGTCGAAGACCTTGCCCTGATACCATTTGGCAGACATGAGTAAAGTATGTGCATTATATCATGTGGTTATCAATACAAAAAACCGCATAATGACAATCCCCGAAGCTCATAAGCGGGAATTGTACAAGTATCTGTATGGTATATTGACACGTCGTAATTGCAGCCTATTGCGCATGAATGGAGTGTCGAACCATGTACATATGTTGGTCGATTTACATCCGTCGATATCACTTGCCGAGTTGGTTCAGGCTTTGAAACAAGGCAGCAGTAAATGGCTTAAGGAAAATCCAAATTTTCCGATGTTCGAGGGGTGGGGAAAAGAATACTTTGCATTTTCAGTTAGCAAATCGGCTGCACCCGTAATTATAAATTATATCATAGGCCAGGAACAACATCACAGCCGTAGTATGTGTAACTTTGAAGAAGAAATCAAAGCGATATGTATGGAATACGGTGTAGAATGGCACAGTGGTGCGTTAACTTGAATGGCCGCCCGGATGACGAGGCGGTGGGCAAGGTCTTCGACCTTGTTATTCGAGATTCCACGACTATACCCCAACTAACTTCGTAAAGTTGGGGTTAGGTAAAGGTACAGTCTTCGACTGTTTTCGTAGTCTCCCCCGGCCAACCCCAGCCCCCAACCCCAGCCAACCCCAGCCGACCCAGCTCCCCAGCTCCCCAGCACCCCAGCTCCCCAGCTAACTTCGTAAAGCTGGGGCTACGTAAAGGTACAGTCTTCGACTGTTTTGGTAGCCTGCGGCCAACCCACCCCAGCTAACTTCGTAAAGCTGGGGCTACATAAAGGTACAGTCTTCGACTGTGTTGTTAGCACCCCTGTCTCCCTCCCCAGCTAACTTCGTAAAGCTGGGGCTACATAAAGGTACAGTCTTCGACTGTTTTGGTAGCCTGCGGCCAACCCACCCCAGCTAACTTCGTAAAGCTGGGGCTACCTAAAGGTACAGTCTTCGACTGTTTTGATAGCCTACAGCTAACTTCGTTACGGTAAAAGTACAGTCTACGACTGTTTTTGTTGCGACCCTAAAGTTTCTACTCTTTCCTCTAATATTTAGACTCTCTACCTCAAAAATTCTAAAATCAATTATTCTCCATGAAATTCAAATTAATCATAGCGGCACTGGCTTTATTGTTGCCCGTAGCTGTTTTTGCGCAGGGTTATCCGATGCAGATAACCGAAATACCTGCCCACTCCGGATTTTCGTCGGACTACGATGTCAGCACAGACACGTGGACACTAACGTGCGAAAACAATAACGGCTCAACAGTGATGCCGTTTTTCAAGATGAATGCGATTGCCGAAGCGGTGCCCGACGAATATACAGCACTTGTATTCGAGTATCGATCAACTCATGATATCGATGAGATACTGATGAATGCCTACAAGGTGTTTCTGGGTACGGCAACGCGCACAGTGACCTTGAGTGCATCGATGAAGCAGAGCGACGAATGGAAGACTTTCCGCTGTGATTTTACTTCTTATCGCAAGTTGAATACTTTCCGCTTCCTTAATAAGGCAGGTCAGTATCAGGAACTTTATTTCAAGGGTCTGCCTGTTGGCGGAGCTATCCAGGTTCGCAATATACGCTATGATGTGAATGAGTTCCCCTTTGTAGATGCAACACTTGCAGCAGGACAGGAAAACATCGTAGAAGCAGAAAACTTTAACGGTTCGGCCAGCGGTACCGAAGGCCACAGCGCCCGCAACAACCAGCTGCCCGAGTTGAATACATATTATACACATCCGACCGGCAAGTACTTCCCGATCTATGCATGGGGTTCGGTAGACTTCGAGGGTGGCAAGGGCGATGAGGCCCCGGCTTTCCTGCAGAAGCAGTACCAGGAAATGTGGGATTGCGGTTTTACAGCTACCCAGGGTACAGCATGGCCCGGTGTAGACAAGGCATTCCTGTTCGACGGTCAGGAAGTAAACGGCGTGAAAATCAACCTGCGCGAGGGTACAGAGCTGATGATGCTTGTTAAGGCCGGTCTGAACAGCTACGACGAAATCAAGAGCACAGTTCCGTCGATCAAGAACTCCGACCGCCTTGCAGGTTATTTTATCATGGACGAACCCCACCGTCAGCACTTCCCCGAAATGACTGCAAAGGTGAATCGCATCCGCGAATTTGATACCGAGCACCTGCTCTATGGCAACCTACTGAACATCAGTACAAGCATGCAGGCGATCGGCTTTACCAGCTACGACGAATACGTGCATACATTTATGCGCGAGGTAGGCACCGGCTTTATCAGCTACGACTACTATCCCGTGCGCCAGTATGACGATACCAAAGAAATCTATATCGAGCCCGACTTCTTCCAGAATCTTGAGATAGTGTCGAAGCTCTCGAAATATTACCATACATCCTTCTGGGCTTTTGCTCACTCTGTAGCGTCGAACTGCGGCAAGGTTGGTGTATCGTACCCCACACCAGAGGAAGACCATATGCGCGTACAGATTTTCGGCAACCTTGCCTATGGAGCGCAGGGTGTGCAGTACTTTACTTACAAATGCCCCCACCCTTACGGTGGTTATACCTATTATGACGCACCTATCGATACCAACAACGAGAAAACACCTGTATGGTATATGGTGCAGCGCATCAACAAAGACATCCATGCCCTGACATGGGTATTCCTCGGTGCGGAATTCCTGCGAGCAGGCCATACCAATGAAGTAACTCCTGTAGGCTGTGCCCGACTGACAAAAGAAATCCTACCCGAAGGTGTCAACTCGGTAACATCCGACGGCCCCGGTGTGTGCGTGTCGATGCTTAAGAATGGCAAGAACCTGTTTATGATGGTTCTCAACGGCGACATCCACAAGACCCAGAATGTGACAATCGCCAAGGAAATCAATGTGAAACGCGTACTTGCCGACGGAACAACCGAGGTTGACGCCGCCGGAACGAAGAGCTACGAGCTCACCCCCGGCCGCTTCGTACTTTACCTTGTAAGCGAAAACGAGGCCGAGACAGAGAAATACGAGTTAGCTACCTACGAGAGCAGCGACTACCGCGACGATGCAGCAAGCGTATTTATCACCGCCGACGAGAATGCATCGGGCGGCTACCGTATCTCGGCTATGGGCGATCCGAGCTGGGCAGGCTATTCGGCTATCATCCCCAACGAGGGCGGTCGCACAATCACCCGCGACGCTGCGGTTGCCAACTGGGGCTCGACATTCAACTATACAGTGACTGTACCGACCGATATGTACGTAGATATCGCAGTTAAGCACTCAGTGCCTGCTGAGGAATATCTTCGCGTGGCTTCGACCGGCGTAACTCCCGGCTATGAGTATATCATTGAGGATAATCCGAGCCTCAACTGGCCCAAGCAGTATGCAGCATCGATGATATTGAGCATCGACGGTAAGGAAATCACTCCTGCCGGTCAGGATATCCGCCCCGAGGTGAGCAGTGCCGACGGCGCAGAGTATGATGCAGTTCTTGCCGACAAGAGCCGTTGGGTTTCGACAGCCGAGGGCGACGGCAAGACATCGAATGTGCTTTACTTCTGGCCTAAATCGTCGAGCGACGACGGTTCGGTGATGAGCTACAACGAAGAGCCTGACTATGTAAATGTGCATATGCCTGCCGGAACATACAAAATGCAAGTTAAGTCGCTGTGCTATCCCTGGCACTTCGACAACCTCCGCATCACTCCGACTACTGCTTCGGGCATCGAGGATGTCGCCGCTGATAAGAAGGGCGATAACCGCGTATACAACCTTATGGGTGTGGAAATGAAGGGTGAGCTTGCGCCCGGTATCTATATCCGTGGTGGTAAGAAGTTTGTGGTTAGGTGATTTAGAGCTTAGAACTTAGAGCTTAGTTTAGAGTTTTTTATTAGAGCTTAGAGCTTAGTTTAGAGTTTAGATAATGGCTTTTGCTTAGTTTATTTTAGAACTTTGAACTTGGAACTTAGATTAGCTTTTGCTTAGTTTATTTCGGTATTCGCGACCGGGTATCCCGGTCGCGGTTGCCGAGATTAGGAATCTTAAATTTAATATATGAAATTCAAACAACTAATACTGCCTGTGCTGGCCGGTTTTGGTCTTACAAGTGCTTTTAGTGCAGATGCCGAAAATGTATTGATTGACGGAAAGACATACCAAATGGATCGCTTGATTGAGCGCCAAATCGGTCCGGGAACCACTTACCTGCGTCTGCGTTTCCCCGAAATCCCTCTTAATATCAATATGGTCATCGCCGATATGACCAACGAATATGTGAGGGTTGAGAACTCAGTCGCCAAAGAAAGTGCCAAGGGTGTAGAGGGCATCGCTACCGCCGCCACCCGTCTTTCGACATCGGGCCACAAAGCAATAGCAGGCCAGAATGCAAACTTCTGGGCCGTGTCGTCGCAGGCTCCGGACGGCAAAATGTTTGGCAGCCAGACCCGTAATGCCTCGATACGCAACGGTAAAATGGTTACCGAATGCAATATGGGCCCCGAGATGCCTTTTGGCGGCCCGGTAGACGTGACCGGTATCATGGGTATCACCCCCGATAAGGATATCTATGTTGATTTCTGCCAGCCTTCGGTGATAGTGCGTATCAACAACGGTATCGCCCTTTATACTGTGAACCAGTGTAACAAGGGTATTCATCCTGACGAAATCGGCATGTACAACAGCTTCTATGGCAAGACGAAGGCTTTCCAGCCTATCGCCCCCGAGCGCGACAGCAAGGGCTATTACCAGGCAGCAGATGCCGGAGACGGTATTGAAGTGCTTCTCGACCTTGCCGAGGGAGAGACATGGATGGGCGGTCGCTTTATTGACTTCGTAGTAAAAGAAATCCGCGATAATGCCGGAACCGGTACACTTGGCGAGCATGACCTCGCGCTGGTAGGCCGCGGCAATGGCCGAACCAAGCTTGCCAATGCCAAGGTAGGCGACAAGGTATCGCTCAAATATGCGTTTAAATTTTCGCCCAAGACTACCCCCGAGTATCCCTTGATTGAGACTGCAATCGGCGGAAACTTGCTTACAATGTGCAATGGCGAGGTAATGGGACGTTGCAACGTAGCTGACTATGACCGCACGACCTATCCGCGTTCGCTCTATGGTACATCTGCCGACCACAAGACCCTCTATATGATGGTAATCGACAAATCTACCGACCCTGTATATGGTAAATCGGCAGGCCTCAATACCGCAAAGGCATCGCAGATTGCCCGCCACTTTGGTTGCAGCAATATGCTGCAGTGCGACGGCGGTGGTTCGGCCGAGCTGTATGTTACCGACAAGGTAATCAACAAAACCACCGAGGCTAATCCGCGTGCGGTTGCCAACTGCCTAATGGTATTTGACAACGCTCCCGAAGACACAGAGGTAGCCGAACTCCACATCGATACTCCCGAAGAGGTACTGCAAGTGCCCGTAGACGGTACTCTGAATCCTACCGTGCTGGTATACAATAAGTACGGTTCGCTTATCAAGACCCTGCCCAACGGCTACCTGCTGACATGTTCGGAAGGTCTCGGACGAGTTGAAGCATCGAAACTGATAGCATCGTCGACCCCTGTATTCGGCACAATCACAGTAAGCTACGGCGGTAAGACGGTGACACATCAGGTATCAGTCGGCGGCGCAGTGTCGGGTATCGAAGATGTTGTTGCCGGTACAGTAGTGTCGGATGACCGTACCTATAATCTTCAGGGAATAGAGTGCGACGATATGCAGACTCCCGGGATTTATATCCGTAACGGGGAGAAAATTGTAGTACGTTAAATAACCACCGGCCATGCTTTTTACAAGCATGGCCGATGGTTATTTTAGAGCTTAGAGCTTAGAGCTTAGAACTTAGAGCTTGGAACTTAGTTTAGAGTTTAGATAATGGCATTTTTTAGAACTTAGAACTTAGAACTTTGAGCTTAGAGCTTAGAACTTAGAACTTGGAGCTTGGAACTTAGAGCTTAGTTTAGAGTTTAGTTAATGGCTCTTTGGGCTTTTTTTTTGACTTGGTTTAACTGACTATAATATTATCAATGGTAAATTCATTAAGGTATATAGCAGCGGTATTTGTGGTGGCATTTGGTGCTTCGGGGGCTTATTCAAAGCCTCTATATAAAAAGGCAGATGCCCCTGTAGAGGCGAGGGTAGAGGACCTGCTCGGGCGTATGAGCCTTCAGGAAAAAATAGGTCAGCTCAATCAGCGTTCGTACTGGTACAGCCCCGAGGGCAGAGAGTTGTTCTTTGGGATGGTTAAAGATGGCGGAGTCGGATCGCTGATGAATATTACCGACCCTGTAACCGCCAACGAAATACAAAAGACAGCTATAGAAAAATCGCGCCTTGGCATACCGGTGCTAATTGCCCGCGATGTGATACACGGCTATAAGACAATTTTCCCCATACCACTTGGACAGGCAGCGACATTCTCGCCCGCCGTTGCCGAGGCCGGAGCGCGAATTGCCGCAGTAGAGGCATCGAGCGACGGTATACGTTGGACCTTTGCCCCGATGATCGACATAGCCCGCGATGCCCGCTGGGGACGTATCGCTGAAGGCTGTGGCGAAGACCCCTACCTGACATCGGTAATGGCCGAGGCTATGGTTCGCGGTTTCCAGCACGGCGATTCGATAGGCTCGCCTACTTCTGTGGCAGCGTGTGCCAAGCATTTTGTAGCCTACGGCGCAGCCGAGGCAGGACGCGACTATAATACCACCAATGTGCCTGAGCGCGAACTCCGCCAGACTTACCTGCCGCCGTTCCGTGCCGCCAAAGATGCCGGGGCACTTTCGTTTATGGCATCGTTTAATGCCAACAACGGTATACCTGCGTCGTGCAACCACCATGTGCTCAGCGATATACTTCGCGGCGAATGGGGGTTTGACGGCTTTGTGGTGAGCGACTGCTTCAGCGTGCGCGAGCTTGTGCCTCACCGTGTGGCTGCCAATGAAAAGGATGCCGCCGCAATGTGTATACGAGCCGGGCTCGATATGGATATGGAAGACGGTATCTATGCCACCAATCTTGAAGAACTTGTTAAATCGGGCGAGGTTCCTATGGCAGATATCGACCGAGCCGTGCGCGGAATCCTTCGTGCAAAATTCAAACTCGGGCTATTCGAGAATCCTTATGTGCGTACACCTCAGACTGTTAAATATGCACCCGAACACCTCGAAGCCGCCCGCCGCGCTGCATTGGAGAGTGTGATAATGCTTAAGAACGACAAAGATGTATTGCCCTTGTCGCCCGCCAAAACCAAGCGCCTGCTTGTTACCGGCCCTATGGCCGATGCCAGCTATAACCAACTCGGTACGTGGATTTCCGATGGCGAGAGAGAGCATACCGTGACCTTGCTCAACGCCTTCAGGTCGATGTATGGCGACAGCATTGACATCGTATACGAGCCCGGTTTGAAGACTCCTCGCAAGAACGATGCCGAAGATATCGCCCGGGCGGTAGCTGCTGCCCAAAATGCCGATGCGATAGTGCTTGCCGTCGGCGAAGATGCTATCCTGTCGGGCGAGGGACATTCAATGGCCGATATCGAACTTGTTGGCGGACAGACCGCGCTTGTCGAAGCCCTCAAAGCCACAGGCAAACCGTTGGTAATGATAGTAATGGCCGGTCGCCCCCTTGCCATAGGACGCGAAGCCGCCATGGCCGATGCCGTGCTTTATTCATTTCATCCCGGCACGATGGGCGGCCCTGCGCTCGTAGATTTATTAATGGGCAAAGAATCGCCTTCGGGCAAGACGCCTGTTACCTTCCCGTCGACCTCGGGTCAGTGTCCGATTTATTACAACCATGCCAATACCGGCCGCCCTGCCACCGGCAATGAACTGTGTATCGGAGATATTCCCGACGACGCCGGCAATACATTTCTTGGCTGTACGTCGTACTATCTCGATGCCGGTTACAAGCCTCTCTATCCATTTGGCTACGGCATGACTTATACCACATTCGATTACTCCGACCTGAAGCTTGATAAAGACGAATACGGAGTAGACGGAACAATCCGAGCATCGTTTACCCTTACGAACAGCGGCAAACGCAAGGCGACAGAAATCGTAGAGCTTTATACCACCGACCTTGTAGCATCTGTCAGCCCGTCGGTAGCCGACCTCCGCCGCTTTGAGCGAGTGACCCTCGAGCCCGGAGAAAGCCGCCGGGTAGACTTCAGCATACCTGTGAGCGAACTGGCATTTGTGGGTCACGACCTCGCGATGCGCGTAGAGCCGGGTGAGTTTATATTGCGAGTAGGGCCTGATTCAGAGTCCGGAATAGAGAAACAATTTGTCGTAAAGTAGATAAAATTCGTCGGAAGACAAGAAAATCCGAAAAGTATCCGTATATTTGTGGCGCAGAGCAGACAGTCGGTACGTTGCCGTAGAATCTGTCTCTGCGCCTTAAATATTTATGATAACACAACTTAGCCAAATCGTAGAGTCCGCGCGAAGCCGCGGTCGCCGCCGCCTGGCGGTAGCATGTGCGAACGACGCACATACCCTTCATGCCGTAGAGGATGCTCGCAGAGAGGGCCTTGTAGATGCCACTCTTTTCGGCGAACGAGCCGGAATAGAGGCAACATGCCGAGCCGAGGGCATAGATCCGAGTAATTATACCATTGTAGATGAGAGCAATGATCTCAAATGCGTGGCACAGGCAGTGGCTCTTGTAGCCGGTAACGGTGCCGACGTGCTGATGAAGGGTCTTGTCTCTACCGACAAGTATATGCGCGGCATATTGAACAAAGAAGCAGGCCTTTTCCCTGCAAAGGGTACATTGAGCCATGTATCGGTAGTTGAAATGCCCGGTCGCGGCAAGCTGCTATGTGTAGCGGATGTTGCCGTAATCCCCCTGCCGGATTTCAAACAGAAAACCATACTTATCAAGTATCTTGCCGGCATTGCAGGGTCGCTCGGTATCGACAAACCCAAGATTGCCTGCATAGCTCCGTCGGAGCAGGTGCTACCTGCGGTGATATCGTCGACCGAAGCATGTATACTTGCCAAAATGGCCGACCGCGGCCAGCTCGGTAAGGTGACTGTCGACGGCCCCTTGTCGCTTGATGTGGCCCTTTATCCCGAAGTTGCGGTAGAGAAAAAGGTACAGGGATCATCGGTAGCCGGTGATGCAGATTGCCTTCTGTTCCCCAACATCGAGTCGGGCAATGTATTCTTCAAGTCAGCCACACATTTCGGAGGTGCTGAGATCGCAGCCATTGTAGTAGGCACTAACCGCCCGTGCGTACTCACTTCGCGAGGCGATACCCCCCGGACCAAGCTTTATTCAATCGCGCTGGCCTGCCTTCAGTGCAAGTGATAAAACCTCAGAAACCTCCAGTCATGTCATATAAAATACTTGCCATCAATCCCGGCTCGACTTCGACGAAGATCGCAGTCTATACCGACGACAAGCCCGACTTTACCCTCTCGCTTGACCATACCCCCGAAGACCTCGCGCAGTTCGCGCAGGTGGTGGACCAGTTTGACTGGCGTAAGCAGCTGATCGAAAATGCCTTGATTGAAAAAGGCGTTGATATCAGGTCGTTTGATGCCATTATTGGCCGAGGCGGTATCATCAGCCCTATAGAGAGCGGTGTATATGAAGTGAACGACGACCTCAAGCACGACCTGTTGCATGCACGTATGCAGCATGCGTCGAATCTTGGCGGCCTTATAGCCCGCGATATCGCCGACGAAATCGGTGTGAAATCGTATATCGCCGACCCGGTGGTGGTTGACGAGATGATGCCCTATGCCCGTATCAGCGGTGTGCCCGAGTTGCCACGCGAGTCGGTATTCCATGCTCTCAACCAGAAGGCTGTCGCACGCTTGTTTGCCAAGGAGAGCAACAAGCGATATGAAGACCTCAACCTGATAGTCTGCCACATGGGTGGCGGTATCACAGTCAGCGCACACCGCCGTGGCCGAGTTATCGATACTACCAACGCCCTCGACGGCTGCGGCCCGTTCTCGCCCGAACGCTCAGGCTCGCTTCCTCCCGGTCCGCTTGTCAAGCTCTGTTTCTCAGGAAAATATACCGAGGAAGAGCTTATCAAAATGGTGCATGGCGCCGGCGGTCTGTACGCGCATCTTGGTACAACATCGGTGCCCGAGGTGCTTGACCGCATTCTCAACCACGACCTTCATGCGATGCTGATACTGCGAGCTATGTGCTACACCATATGCAAGGAAATCGGCGCAATGGCAACAGCACTCAAGGGCGATGTTGATGCAATACTCCTTACCGGCGGTATTGCTCACAGTAAGCGCGTGACCGACTTTATCGCCGATCATGTAGACTATATCGCACCTATATATGTATACCCCGGCGAGAACGAACTCCGCGCCCTTGCCGAGAATGCCTTGGCAGTATTGCGCGGCGAACGTACGCCTAAAGAGTATGAAAGTACGGCAAGCGAAGACCCGTCGCAAATCAACGACGAAGAACGTCCGTCGAAACTACGCGACTGGCTCTTGTTGGCAGTCTCACCGCCCACCGGCGCTAAGCCGATGACGGCTATCCGCCATTATCTGCGCAAGTGGGGGCCGAATAAAAACCGACGAAACGATTAAACCGATAGAACGGGAGGGTGTTGACGACATCCTCCTGTTTTTTTTAGTAATTAACTCGCAGCTAATTTTTGCGAGTTACTTATAGATTTTGTCTATACCGGCGTTCGAATCTTTCCGTAGCCAATGTAGTTTTTGAGTGGAGCGAAGGTGCTTACTTTGCATCGAAATTCAAAAACACAAGAAAATGGAAACTTCTAACATGCCTGTTGTGATCTGGTTTGCCGTTGCAAGCGCAATGGTATTGATAGCGTTATATGGTTTTTACCGCTATAGCCACAAACACCAAAAACGTAGTATACATGCCATTGAAATCGGCAGCGAGGCCGAAGAAATCTATGTGCCCGGCGACCGCACACGATTCGACAAAGAAGATTACAACGATGAGGACTGATACCGAGGCTTGCGAAACGAGCTCGGTGTCCACGGATGCGCGGCTGAAAGAGTGCTGCCTTTTCCTGTCGGAATATTCGTCGGCATTACTTGGCAGCGGCTCTACCTGTATGCGTCTCGAAAAGAATGTGATGAGCATGGCGAAAGCCTTGGGTTATAGGGTGACGATGACAATCTTGCCGCGCCATATACACTTGACAGTCAGTAGCGAAGATGCAAATGAGAGTATTACCTATATCGCCGATGTCGCCACTCTGCCAATACGCTTCGATATAATCACCCGCTTGAGCGAACTAAGCCGAGACCTTGTGTCGGGTCGCGTTGACTTGTCCGGTGCACGTAGGGAATTCAAGGCTATTATCGGAGCTAAAAAGATTTATGACCGCAGGGTTGTACTGCTTGTCGGCCTTGCCAACGCATCATTCTGCCGTCTGTTTGGCGGCGATGCCCATGCAATGGCAGTAGTTTTGCTATCGACGCTTGCCGGTTACTACCTTCGTCGCGAGCTCACTATGCGTCATACCGATATGCGGCTGGTGTTTATACTCTGCTCGTTTGTATCGTCGGTATTAGCAGCCGGGGCAACGCTTTTCGGCCTTGGCAGCACACCCGAGATAGCCCTTGCAACGAGCGTGCTGTACCTCGTACCCGGGGTGCCGTTTCTAAACTCGTTCAGCGACCTTATAGCCGGACATTATATAAGTTCGATGTGCAGGCTTACCAACGCCATGATTCTTACCGCATGTCTGTCGATAGGATTTTTAGGAGGGCTTGCGGTGATGAATCTGAGTATGTTCAAACTAATCTGAGGCGGCAATGTTACTTGAAATAATAAGCGATGCATTCTTTGCAGCTATAGCGGCTATAGGCTTTGCCGCAATCAGCAGCCCCACACGTAGGGCATTTTTCTTTTGCGCCGTGATAGCGGCAGCCGGTCATTCGCTGAGATATGTGCTTATGATGCCCGGAATGAAGCTGAATATCGTAGTATCTACGTTTATAGCCGCATTCGTTATGGGGATAATGGCCGTCAAAATATCAAGCTATGCCAAGATGCCGCCGGAAACGTGTCTTTTCCCGGCGCTGTTGCCCATGATTCCCGGTATCTATGCTTACAAGAGTTTTGGCGGTATGGCAATGAGCGTTTTACATTCGGGCGATATTGAATTCAGCAAATATTTTTATATCTTTGCAGATAATGGCCTGATGTGTGTGTTTATCATTCTTGGCATGGTAGTAGGAGCGACTATACCGGTATTCGCATTTAAAAAGAAAACGATAGAAGCCTCCGATAAATAATAAGCAACAAGACTATGGAATTACGCCAGCTCAAATACTTTGTAAAGGCAGCCGAGACATTGAATTTTTCGGAAGCATCACGAGCATTGTTTATCACGCAGAGTACACTGTCGCAGCAAATCAAGCAGCTCGAACAGGAACTTGGGAGTGCTTTGTTTCTACGCGACAGCCATAGAGTAATGCTCACCGAGGCCGGAGAGGAACTGCTGCCGTATGCCTTGCGCACTATCCATGACGCCCAGTTGTGTCTCGACCGGATGGACGACCTTAAGAAAATGCTGTCCGGCACGCTCAATATCGGAGTAACGTATTCTTTTAGCCCGATACTGACTGAGACGCTTATTGAGTTTATGAAGCTATATCCCGGAGTCAAACTCAATATATATTACAAGCCGGTTGCCGAGTTGATAGAAATGCTCAAGAGCCACGAAGTAGACTTTGTGCTTGCATTTCGCTCGCGACACGCTATCGAGGGCATAGAATCGCATATCTTATTCCAGAATCATCTTGCCGCGATTGTGAAATCCGATCATCCGCTTGCGGCACGCGATAGTGTTACCCTCGAAGACCTTTCGGCATATGAACTTGCCTTGCCTACTATAGGTTTGCAGGCCCGCAATTATTTCGACGACATCATTGCTTCGCGAGGTATACCATTTAAGATAAGGATAGAGCTCAACGAGGTAAATATATTATTGAAGCTTATCAGCTGCAGCCGTCTGGTAGCGGTCCTGGCCGAGGCCACGACATATCATGTGAACGGTGTCAAGGCTATAACGATAGATGCGCCCGGAAACGAGATGACAGGGTGTGTGCTGACTTTGCGCGACTGCTATCACAAGCAGTCGATGCGCGAGTTAGTGAGGATGCTCAGTGAGTCGGCTGCAATCAGGGAACGAGTTAATTCGTGGCTTTGATTATCGGTAAACACGTTTTGCAATCGTCGCGGCCACTGATCGTCCTAACAGCGAAAGTGCGACACCTAATTTATTTTTCAGCCTTACGCTTTTATCGCGGACAATTGAGTTGCGCAGTTGTGTAATCAGCTGCCAGCAACTGTCGGCCAGTGCAGTTTTGCCATGTAGGGAGGCGAGTCCGAAAATATTGAAGGCGGCACTGAATAAACGGCTTTGGGCAGCAGGGACTGCGTCGTCGAAATGCTCTGTTACATAGTTTAATACGCTTTGAGCAGCAAATACAGCATCAGCACGTGAATCACTCCAAGTGTTGATGAAACTATCAGGATTAGGTCGATAATAATATACCGTGGCATCGATAAAAATCACGGCTTTAGCATTTAGATACAACCTCGGAATGATTTCGATATCTTCGTACCTTCTCCCCTGCAAGAACCCATCGATACGGTCGAAAATTTCGCGAGGATACATCTTGGCCCAAGCGCTTTCATGATATCCGTGGCGCTGGTAGAGAGTGTAGAGCAAGGCAATTCCGGAACTTAGATAATCGATATTGTATTTTTTTGACTTCGCCGTATTACGTTTCTGTGTGAAATTACCGATAGCGATAGCTCCTTGGTAGTTGGAGACAGCGTCTCTGAGAATTTTGATTCCGCCGTCGGTGTAGCAGTCGTCGGCATCGCAAAAGGCAATATAATCGGTAGTGCACATACGGATGCCGGTATTTCGAGCTTCAGACACACCGACGTTATCCGTGCGCTTTGTGATTACAGTGTCGGGAAACTTGTCGGCAAAGCCGAGGCATAAACTTTCGGAACCGTCGTTAGAGCCGTCGTCAATAAGAATAATCTTGTCGCCGGGCAACAGCTGTGGCAGGATAGAGTTGACGCACTCATCAAGATACTGTACGGTATTGTAAACCGGCACTATAACCGACAGGGTCTTGTTCATTTTTGTATTATGACGGGGTTTGAAGCTTCGGATTCGTTGTTTACGCGGTCGATAGCTGTTACAACATAGCAACCGGGTACCGTTGCTGTAAAATCGGCAGTACCTGTGATGTCGACCAGGGCATCGCCCCGCGAAATGTCGATGTCGTCGATAGAATCGAAACGGTAGACTGCAAAACGCACAACATCGGAAGCCTTGCCAATTGGCTGAGGCTTAGTCCATGAGATTCGTTTCTTGTTGACCCTCAGACCGTCGACGGCATGAGGCGTGCCCTGATATTTCCATGGATATTGAGGCACAAGGGCAGGGTAGTGCTGGTATTGAGAGCTAAGAGAGTCGGCAACACCACCGGTATTTCGAGTCAGTTCGTAGCCCGGCCACCAACAGTTTCCTTGTATATTTTTTGCATCTCGGGTGAGCAATACCTTGTGTTTGAGTTCGGATTTGTCGATAGTCCGCTTTACATCCTGCCCCACATATAGATGACGATTGTTTCCGGCATTTTTGTTCCACCAGTCAACGAGGGTAAGGAATGATGCAGCCTTATGGTCGAGTTCCCAGTAAAGCTGAGGCAATAGGTAATCGACCCAGCCTTTTTCTTCCCACAGTAGCACGTCGGCATATAGGGCATCGTAGTTTTGGAGACCACGGGTATCGCTTCCCCGAGGGTCGGAAGTCTTGTTGCGCCAAATGCCGAATGGGCTTACCCCGAAACGTACCCACGGCTTAGCCTCGGAAATGCGTCGGTGCAGGTCTTCGATAAGCAGGTCTACATTCTTGCGGCGCCAGTCGTCGCGCGACATCCCTTTGCCATATTTTCGGAAAGAGGCGTCGTCGGCAAATGTCTTGCCCTTGACCGGATAGGGATAGAAATAATCGTCGAAGTGTATACCGTCGATGTCGTAGCGAGCAACAATATCGTCGACAATGCGGCCGATGAATTCCCTGTTTTCAGGTCTGCCGGGGTCGAAGTATAGTTTACCGTCGTAGCGAATGAAGCGGTCGGGGTGCTTCAAAGCGATATGCCCCTTGGGTACAGTTTGTTTGGCCGTAGTGGTTACGCGGTAAGGATTGATCCAAGCATGAAGCTCCATACCTCTGCGGTGAGCCTCGTCGATAATAAACTCGAGTGGGTCCCAGAAAGGAGATGGAGCTTTACCGCCGTCGGTAAGATACCTGCTCCATGGTTCGAGCTTGCTTGCGTAGAAAGCGTCGGACTGCGCCCTGACCTGGAAAATCACGGCGTTAATACCCATTGCCTTGAGGCTGTCGAGCTGGGCGCGAAGATATGCCTTGTTTTGTTCGGTAGTGTGGCGTTTGTATTGAGGCTGATATATTGTGTTGAGCCAGGCCCCGCGAAACTCGCGTTTGTCGGCGGCGCTGACGTGGGTAAGCGATGCTAAAGCCAGGATGAAAAATAAAGCTTTGAGTGCCTTCATCAGATAGAATTTGAATAGTATTGCGAAGATAGCTAAATATTATACAACAGCAAATAAAATTAGAGACTTTTAGCACAAAAAAGTGACCGAAAAAAGCGCCCGTACGTTATACAAATAGAAGAAAGGAAAAGGAGCTTACAAGCATCCCTCGTCTTCATTCGGTGTAGTGATACAGTGGGTGGAGTTCTCATAAATAAATAGTTGAAACGTGGCAGAAGGCGACCAAAAGGCCGCCTTCTGTTTCGTTATGCTTGGTTTATTTACGAGAGCTTTCGATGTTGGGTAGAAAAACTGTAATGACACCCAATAGCGGCAGCAGAGTGCTTATTTGGAAAACGAACTCGATGCTTGTGCGGTCGGCGAGCCAGCCGAAAAATGCCGAACCGATACCTCCGAGGCCGAAGTTGAGACCGAAGAACAGGCCTGCCATCATGCCTACTTTGTCGGGTTTTAATTCTGTAGCATAGACAAGGATTGCCGAGAAAGCCGATGATATTACGAGCCCTATAATGACAGATAATATAATGGTGGCCTCGAAACCGACATATGGCAGGGCGAGAGCAAATGGCGCAGCGCCGAGAATCGACCCCCATATCACATATTTACGGCCATATTTGTCGCCGACGTGGCCGCCGAGTACAGTGCCCACAGCCACGGCTGCCATAAATGCAAACAGGCACAGCTGTGAAGTGCGGATGTCGACGGCAAATTTATCTATAAGGAAAAAGGTGAAATAGCTTGTCATGCTCGCCATGTAGAAATACTTGGAGAACGTGAGCACGCACAATATGAAAATTGCCCAGCGTATGCGACTCTTCGACAAGCGAGCCACGGCTTCGTTTACACGTATTGTCTTGTCGCGGAGCTTGTGGAGCTGCGATTTGTACCAAGTTCCGACCGGAAACAGGGTTGCGCTTGCCAGCAGGGCTGCTATGGCAAACCAGGCTATAGAGCCCTGCCCGAACGGAATAATGATAAGGGCGGCCAATAGCGGGCCAATGGCGCTGCCGCCGTTGCCTCCGACTTGGAAAATAGACTGGGCCAGGCCTTTGTTGGACCCGCCTGCCATTTGAGCAATACGCGATGACTCCGGGTGGAATATCGACGAACCGAGACCAACGACCGAAACTGCAAAAATAATGAGCGAGAAATTATTGGCAATCGACAGCAAAATGATGCCGGCGAATGTAAACAACATGCCTACTGACAGCGAGTAAGGATGTGGGTGACGGTCGGAATACATGCCCACAAGAGGCTGGAGTATCGACGATGTCATCTGGAATACGAACGTAATGATGCCAATCTGAATGAACGAAAGGCCGTACTGCTCTTTGATAATAGGGTATATCGAAGGAATCACCGACTGCATCATATCATTGAGCAAGTGGGCGAAACTGATAGCAATTAGAATAGGGAAAATAGTAGCTTCTTTCTTGATGTATGCCGAATCCATAGGCTTGAGTCTGATTGGGGGTGCAAAGTTACAAAGAATCGGTAAAGAAAAATAATTTTGAGGAGTTAAAGTAAAGTAAAAAAGTTATCAACAATCGGAGTATAATTAACATGGTATATTTGACTAATTCAGAAATTTTGCCCAATTTTGCGACCGCTTCACACACAATGTCATGAAACCGAAGACAAATTATACCTACGACCAGGCCTACGAGGCTTCATTAAAGTATTTTGACGGCGACGCCCTTGCCGCCCAGGTCTGGGTGAGCAAATATGCCCTCAAAGATTCCGATGGCAATATATTCGAGCTCACCCCCGACGATATGCATCACCGCCTTGCCTGTGAGATTGCCCGTATCGAGGCAAAATATCCGCAAGGCATGAGCGAGGAAGATGTTTTCGAACTTCTGCGCAATTTTAAATATGTAGTACCTCAAGGCAGCCCCATGGCCGGTATCGGCAATGATATGCAGGTTGGTTCGCTGTCGAACTGCTTTGTGGTTGGCATAGATAAAAAGCCTGACAGCTACGGCGGTATCATGCGTATCGACCAGGAACAGGTACAGCTGATGAAACGTCGCGGCGGTGTCGGCCACGATCTGAGCCATTTGCGCCCCAAAGGCATGGCCGTAAAGAATTCGGCCCTGACTTCGACCGGCCTTGTTCCATTTATGGAACGCTATTCGAACTCGACACGCGAGGTGGCACAGGATGGCCGACGCGGTGCTCTGATGCTCACAGTGTCGATTAAGCATCCGGATGCCGAAGGCTTCATCGATGCCAAGATGACTCCCGGCAAGATTACCGGTGCAAATGTATCAGTACGTATAGACGACGGTTTCATGCAGGCTGTTGAAGCCGGTACTCCCTACCGCCAGCAGTATCCTGTGGACAGCGACAATCCTATTGTCACCAAGGAAATCGACGCATCGCAACTGTGGCAGAAGATTGTGACAAATGCCTGGAAGTCGGCAGAGCCCGGCGTTCTTTTCTGGGATACTATCCGCCGCGAGTCTGTGCCCGACTGCTATGCAGACCTCGGTTTCGAGACCATATCGACCAACCCTTGCGGCGAGATTCCACTTTGCCCCTACGATTCGTGCCGACTGTTGGCTATAAACCTGTATTCGTTTGTTGTCAACCCATTCACCAAAGAAGCTTACTTCGATTATGACAAACTCACTACGGTGGTGAGGAAGGCGCAGCGTATCATGGACGATATCATCGATCTTGAGATGGAGAAAATCGATCTGATACTCGCCAAAGTCGACAGCGATCCCGAACCCGAGGAAGTTAAATCACCCGAGCGCAACCTTTGGCTCAAAATCAAGGAAAAGACGCTCCGTGGACGTCGTACCGGCCTCGGAACAACAGCCGAAGGCGATATGATTGCAGCCATGGGCCTTCGCTACGGTACACCCGAAGCAACAGATTTCTCAGTGTCGGTACACCGTGCAGTGGCACTTGCCGCTTACACAGAGTCTGTGGAAATGGCATCGCAGCGAGGCGCATTCGAGGTTTATGATACCGCCCGCGAGGCCAATAACCCGTATATACAGCGCCTTGCCGAGGCAGACCCCGCATTGTATGAGAAGATGTCGAAGCAGGGACGCCGCAACATTGCGTGCCTCACTATCGCTCCGACAGGTACTACAAGCCTTATGACCCGCACCTCGAGCGGCATCGAACCTGTATTTATGCCGGTATATAAACGTCGTCGCAAGATTAATGCCAATGACGCGTCGGTGCATGTTGACTATGTTGATGACAGTGGTGATGCATTTGAAGAATATATCGTATATCATCCCAAGTTCCTCGAATGGATGAAACTCGAAGGCATCGACACAGAGAAAAAATATACTCAGGAAGAACTCGATACCCTCGTCGCACGCTCGCCTTATGCCGGGGCAACAGCAAATGAAATCGACTGGCTCGAGAAGGTGAATATGCAGGGCCGTATCCAAAAATGGGTAGACCATTCAATTTCTGTTACAATCAACCTGCCGTCGGATATCAGCGTTGAAGCTGTAGAAAGCCTCTACCGCCACGCATGGCACGCCGGTTGCAAGGGTTGCACTGTATACCGCGACGGTTCTCGCTCGGGTGTGCTTGTGTCGATTGAAGAAAACAAAAAGAAAGATAAACTCACCCACGAGCCTATCATGGCAAAACGCCCCTCGGAACTCGAGGCCGACGTGGTGCGTTTCCAGAACAACAAGGAAAAATGGATAGCGTTTGTAGGTCTTGTCGACGGCCGCCCGTATGAGATTTTCACCGGTCTTGCCGATGATGAAGACGGCTTGTTCCTGCCCAAGGCGGTTACTCATGGCCGAATTATCAAGGCTATTGACGAGAACGGCAACAAGCGCTACGACTTCCAGTACAGCAACAAGCGCGGCCATAAAACCACTATCGAGGGCCTGAGCGACAAGTTCAACCCCGAATACTGGAATTATGCCAAACTTATCTCGGGCGTATTGCGCTACGGTATGCCTATTGACCAGGTACTCAAACTTGTAGGTGGTCTCGAACTCGATTCGCAGAGCATCAATACCTGGAAAATGGGTGTGGAGCGAGCCCTTAAGAAATACCTTCCCAACGGAACTTCCGCCAAGGGTCAGAAATGCCAGAACTGCGGCCAGGAAACACTTGTATATCAGGAAGGTTGCCTCATCTGCACCTCGTGCGGCACCAGCAAGTGCGGCTAAAACGCAGATTTGGCACGTATTTGTCGTTAAAGCGATAAACTCCAATCGCCCCTTAGTTGTAAAGCTATAAGCCTTATAGCCCATGCCTGCCAATTTATTTTTGCAGGTGTGGGCATTTTTTTGTAATTTCGCGATTTAGAAATGATTTAAAGATACGTCTATGCTCATAATAGGTATTGCCGGAGGTACCGGCTCGGGAAAAACTACGGTGGTAAACAAGATAATAAATAGTTTACCGGCCGGAGAAGTGGCTGTTATGCCCCAAGACTCGTATTATAAAGATTCGAGCCATATCCCGCCGGAGCAGCGCTCAAAGATAAACTTCGACGAGCCGGCGGCAATCGAGTGGTCACTTCTTGTAGAGCACCTGAAGTTGCTCAAGGAAGGCAAGACCATACAGATGCCCACATATTCGTATCTTACCTGCACTCGCCAGGAAGAAACCGTAGAGGTGAAGCCGTCGGATGTGGTGATAGTAGAAGGCATATTGGTGCTAACCGACCCTACTATCCGCAGTATGCTTGATATCAAGGTTTTTGTTGATGCCGATGCGGACGACCGTCTTATCCGTGTTATCGCCCGCGACTGCATAGAGCGAGGCCGTACGCCCGAGATAGTAATCAACCGCTATCAGGATGTACTCAAACCGATGCATTGCCAGTATATAGAGCCTTCGAAGCGCTATGCCGACCTTATCATACCGCAAGGCGGCAGCAATACTGTGGCAATCAACCTGCTTACCGACTATATCGAGAGCCGCCTGCACCGCGGAGCGCCAGTACGAGGCGTTAACCCCTGCAAAATCTGATTATGGGTATAAGCTGGAGACACAATAGATCGGAAGAGCAACAGCAGGATGTGCCTGCCCCCTTCGCACCGTTGACTGACCGACGTCCTGACGAACATCAGCAGGAGGTGGATGTCGTGGTAGAAGAGAAAATCGTGGTGGAATCACCTGTGGTCGAAGATGGCAAAATGGTGCTTCGAACTGATAACCTTGTCAAGAAATACGGCAAGCGCACGGTTGCCAACCATGTGTCGATAGATGTTACCCAAGGTGAGATTGTAGGTCTTCTCGGCCCTAACGGTGCCGGAAAGACGACAACATTCTATATGACTGTGGGGCTTATAGAGCCAAATGAGGGCCAGATATTTCTCAACGACCTTAATATAACCAAGTTCCCGGTCTATAAGCGTGCTCAGAACGGTATCGGATATCTTGCTCAGGAAGCATCGGTATTCCGCAAGATGAGTGTGGAAGATAATATCCGCTCGGTCTTGCAGATGACCAATATGAGCAAGGAAGAACAGCGCGACAAACTCGAAAGCCTGATTGAAGAGTTCCGCCTGCAAAAAGTGCGCAAGAACCTCGGCGACCAGTTGTCGGGTGGCGAACGCCGCCGAACGGAAATAGCACGATGCCTGGCAATTAATCCTAAGTTTATAATGCTCGACGAACCGTTTGCCGGTGTCGACCCGATTGCGGTAGAGGATATCCAATCAATTGTATACAAACTCAAGGACAAGAACATAGGAATCCTGATTACAGACCATAATGCTCAAGAGACCCTTCGCATCACCGACCGCGCCTACCTACTCTTTGAGGGTAGAATATTATTTCAGGGAACGAGCGAGGAACTTGCCGAAAACCCGGTAGTACGCGAGAAGTATCTCGGTCGCGATTTCGTATTCTATCGCAAGCGACTCGATGCAGAATGAAGCCGCAGGATTTTTTTTCAGAACCAATCGATAAGAAAACTAATAAACAATACTATATGTCAGAAGAAAACGCAACCCTCGAGAATGAGAAACCGCAAGGCTTGAGCTTTGTGGAAGAAGAGGTTTATAATGATCTGCGGGCAGGAAAGAACGGCGGCAGGCTGAATACCCGTTTTCCGCCCGAACCGAATGGTTATCTCCACATCGGCCATGCCAAGGCTATCTGCATGGACTTTGGTGTTGCAGAGAAATTCGGCGGTACATGCAATCTTCGATTTGATGATACCAACCCGGTAAAAGAGGATGTAGAGTATGTAGACTCAATCCGCGAAGATATCCATTGGCTCGGTTTCGACTGGGGCGACCGCGAATACTATGCTTCCGACTATTTCCCACAGCTTTTTGACCTTGCCGTGCGCCTGATTAAAGAAGGCAAGGCATATGTCGACGACCAGACAAGCGAGCAGATTGCCGCACAGAAGGGTACACCGACAGAACCGGGTCAGAACAGCCCATACCGCAGCCGTACACCCGAAGAAAACCTCGACCTGTTCCTTCGTATGAACGAAGGCGAGTTCGACGAAGGTGCTCGTGTGCTTCGTGCAAAAATCGATATGGCGTCGCCGAACATGCACTTCCGCGACCCGATTATGTACCGCATCATCAAAACCCCGCATCACCGCACCGGTACCAAGTGGAAAGTATACCCGATGTATGACTTTGCACATGGCCAGAGCGACTACTTCGAGGGTGTTACCCATTCTATTTGTACTCTCGAGTTCGTTCCTCACCGTCCTCTTTACGAGTATTTTGTGAAGGAACTTGCCGACGAGAGCTACTGCCCCCGCCAGATAGAGTTCAACCGCCTCAACCTGACCTATACCGTGATGAGCAAGCGCAAGCTGCTGCAGCTGGTAAAGGAAGGCCTTGTTGCCGGTTGGGATGATCCTCGTATGCCGACTATCTCGGGTATGCGCCGTCGTGGCTATACCCCGGCTTCGATCCGCAACTTTATCAATACAATCGGTTATACCAAGTACGAGGCACTCAATAGCGTAAGCCTTCTCGAGCATGCCGTTCGCGATGATTTGAACCGCATCGCCACACGCGTAATGGCTGTCATCAACCCTGTCAAGCTTATTATCGACAACTATCCCGAAGGCCGTGTAGAGACTGTGACAATGGAGAACAATCCCGAAGAAGAGGGTAGCGGTGTACATGAAATGCCATTCTCTCGCGAACTGTATATCGAACGCGAGGACTTCATGGAGAATCCCCCGAAAAAGTTCTTCCGCCTTGCTCCCGGCCAGGAAGTGCGTCTCAAAGGTGCGTATATCATCAAGGGTACAGAAAATATCGAGCGAGATGCCGACGGCAATATCATCGCTATCCACTGCACCTACGATCCCGAGAGCCGCAGCGGCCTCCCCGGAGCATCACGCAAGGTGAAGGGCACACTCCACTGGGTATCTGCCGAGCATGCCGTTGATGCACAGGTGCGTCTGTACGACCGTCTCTTTGATGTAGAGAACCCTGCAGCCGAGCCCGACCGCGACTTCCGCGAGATGCTCAATCCCGAGTCGCTTGTGGTGGTTGAACATGCCAAGCTCGAACCGTTTATCATCGAGAATGCCACACAGGGCAAGAAATTCCAGTTCCAGCGTATCGGTTATTTCACACCCGACTACGATTCGACAGCGGAGCACCCTGTATTCAACCGCACAATAGCTCTCAAAGATACTTGGGAGAAGGTGCAGAAAAAAGCATAAGACAGCCCGAACCAAGTTGTTCGAGTGTAAAGGTTTATAGGTTATAATATTATGCCCTCGGTAGTGTCGGCATGGTGTTATAAGCTATAAACCTAAAATATCTATTTTGAGTTTCTCAAGTTCGGTATTTCACGCTGTTGTCGTGGCCGGATTTGTTGATTCTCGAAGATGTCAAGCCATTTTCTCCTTTATATACTATCACTTACCCATGGACGAAGAAAAGAATCCCCGCGAAGAATTGTACAAGCGTTTCAAGGAATCGCTGTCACACCCGGTTTCGCAGCGATATTTTGACGAGGACGAACTGATAGATCTTTACGATTATGCCGGCGACCTCCATGATGATTACGTACAGCTCGAGATTCTGCTGTGCGGGGCGCGTCTATATCCGGAAAGCCATGGACTGAGTGAGCGCCGTCTGCTATTCTATCTCGATACGTCGGATGATAATACCGACCAGCGCACCGAAGCAGCGGCCAAGTATCTTGCCGACAATCCTGATGCGTCGTCGCTGTTGTTTGATATAGCGCGAATGGAAACGTCGCCAGGCGATGACCACGAGGCATCGCTTGAATATATCCTGCACCAATATGAGACATTCGACGATGAGGAGATAATCCGTTTTGTAGACCTTGCAATCGACCTCGGCCAGTACGGCTGGCTTGTAGAGAATCTCGATAAGATAGCAGAGAAAGTGCCGTATAAGCCCACACTTTACTTCGAGGTGGCACGCGAGGCCGACAATTCATATGACAACGAGACCCTTGTAAAGGTCGCAGACCAGCTGATCGAGCTTGAACCGTTTACAACCAATTACTGGATAATGCTATTCAGGGGTCAGGCTCGCCTTGACCGTCGCGATGAAGCTCGTACGACGTATGACTCGGCCAAGGCTCTTGCTGCCGACGACCCTGTGGCTATGCTTGGTATAGCAGATGCCGTGTATACATCCGCACCATATCTGCTCTCTGATATGGCCAATACATTGAAGGCTATAAAAGAGCAGTATCAGGATGATTTTGACTATACGGATGCCTATTGTGCCATGTTGGTGCAATTGGGAAATGTGAGTATGGCTGTCAACGAGATTAAGGCGTTTCTTGACCGTCATCCGGTAACTCCCCGAGCAGTTAGGCAGTTGTTGATGTGCAACAGCCGTGATTGCAAGGAGTATGTAGAGCGCTTTTTCAACAATGCTACAGAAGAGCAGGCCTTGGAATTTGATATAGAAAACTTGGCCCAGACTCTTAATATGCGAGGCGCACACTATTCGGTGGATGCGCTGATGTCGATGGCCATGTCGAAGAACATGGTCTTTGAGCCGTATTTCTCGATTTGGATGGAATCGCTGTTCGCCCTGGGCAAGTACGGCGAGGTGGTAGAACTCGGCAATAGAAGCGATGCGCTTGAAACAACACTACAGACTCCGCTCAAAGGTGCATCAATGGCGTATATCTATACGGTGTCGTTGTTGAAAACCGGACGGTATGACAAAGCAGTGGAATATGTGGCAAAGGTTCGCCCGAGATTTGAACGCAACATAAGTGACTTACCCCTGCCATTGAGACTGACCTTACGGGCGTTCCTGTCGCTGGCTGATGTCATTGACAGGAAAACGGCTGAGGACAATTTATATTGGGAGTATTTCGACCAGCTATCGTACGGAAAATTCTAACGGCCTACTTCTTTTTGAGATGCCGTTCGATCAGTCTGTAGAAATAATGAACAAACGGCATAGGATCATGTAAAGAAGCATATGCATGACTGTCGGCTGCAAGCCATTGGCTAATCCACTTGGCCGGACCTATAGTCTTAATACTTTTGAGGTCAGCTTCAGGAAGCCAGTATACCGGCCTGGTGAATGTCGTCTGTTCAGTGATTTCTGTTTCGCTGTCATCAGCGTATTTATACCATAAATATGGTAAATTAACACCTGCGGTGGTAACACAGTATGCGTTGCCATCGTTGCGCATATTTATCTCAAGGAAATAGTCTACGCCGTCTTTCCCTCTCATGAATTCTACGCTGAATAAACCTACATATCCGATCTTACGGATAAACTGATTGACTTTGTCTAAAAGATTTTTGCTTATAAAACCGTCGTCAATTGATGAATATTTGAGATAGCCTGTGTTTGTGTTTTCCGGCTGGCGAATGATATCGGTATAGCCGGGTATAATGATTTTCTGAGCCAACGAACAGCCGATTAATTGAAATTCCGAGGCTTTGTCGATATATTTCTCGATAATAATCTGTCGGTCTGTTTTTGAATTGATATAATCTCTAAGATCGGTAATGGACTTGCATACCGCAATATCGTCTTTCGAGCCCATTGTACTGTTTTCCGGTTTTACAATACATGGGTAGTCAATATCGTTGAGATCGGTCTTGTCGGGGTCGTAGGAGCGAGCCATTTTTAGTCCGATTTCAGAAGCCAGTTTGCGTTGCCGGTCTTTGTCAAGGAAAACGTTTATTGCAGACGTTCCATGTCCGTGAGGTATGTGGAAATATTTCGACAATAGCTCACCGGCTTTGTCTACAGTCGCAATGAAGGAATCTCCACAACATATTATAACCGGTTTTTCCGCGAAGTCTTGAGCTGCTTTTAGCAACATTTGAGGCAGTTGCTGCTCATGTTCGAAAAAATATAATCTTTTGCGACTAATGTATCTTGATTTGCTTACCGTCTTGTCGTCGGAACTTATAAAAAGAACGATATTAGACGAGAGTCCTTTTTCTCCGAATGCGCGAATGACTCCGAGTGTATTATGGTGCGATCCGCCGATTATAAAAACAGGTTTGGCCATGAAATTCTTTCCTACTATATTAGTTTACAAAATTAGTGTTTTTTTTTGAGAGATACGCGGCGTACACCAAAGTTATGAAATAGATTAGGATATGTTAAAATTTGTGATTAACTTTGTAGCCGTTTTGCGGGAACGAACATTGAATCGCCCCGATTTGTTTAAAAGAAAATATAATTACATGACTGCTAATTCCTCACAGACACATCGACTACACCCGAAGTGGGATGCGGAAGAGAAATCGGTATTTGACCGAGGTATATTCTTTTCTGCGCGTCAGGCAATCAAACATCATGCCAGCGGTGGCAATATACTTATCAGAGCAACTGTGCTTGCACTGGTTATTGCCAATATACCAAGTTTTAATGACTATTATTTTTCATTCTGGGACCAGGAAGTGCGCCTACAGCTCGGCGATTTCAACGTATTCAGCCATGCCGGAGAGCCAATGAGCTTGTTGGCATTTATCAACGATGCCCTAATGGCGATATTCTTTTTCACTATCGGCCTTGAGATAAAACGCGAGGTTCTGGTGGGAGAGTTGTCGTCGTTCAAGCAGGCCCTTCTGCCCATTGTCGGTGCTTTCGGAGGTATGATAGTGCCTGTAGTTATCTTCTATATGATGAGCCGCGGTACAGACTATGTAGGCGGCGCGGCTATACCAATGGCAACCGATATTGCGTTCTCGCTCGGTGTGCTTGCAATGCTTGGCAAGCGAGTGCCTTTGTCGCTCAAAATATTCCTTACCACTCTCGCTGTGGTAGATGATATCGGCGGTATAATCGTTATTGCGGCGTTCTATTCAACTCATATCGAACTGATGATGCTGGTATATGCGCTTGTTCTATTCGGTGTGCTGTTGCTTGGCTCTGCTTTGCGTATAAAGAGCAAGATCTTCTATCTCGGCATCGGCGGTATAATATGGTTTCTATTCCTCAATTCGGGTATACATCCTACGATTGCCGGAGTTCTTGTGGCATTCTGTGTGCCTGCAACGCCGGTGTTTGCCCCGATGAAGTATATCAAGATTATCCGCAATTCGATAGCACACTTCAGTGTAGACGAGCCCGAAGACCTTGTGAAGCGCTCGATTCTTGACAAAGAGCAGATGAACTGGTTGAAGCAGGTAGAATCGGCGTCGGATAAGGTGATATCGCCACTACAGGACCTCGAAGACTCGCTTCACCCAATCGTCAACTATTTTATCATACCATTGTTTGCGTTTGCAAATGCCGGTATATTCCTGCTCGATATGGATCCTGCAACGATTTTCGAAGGCATCTCGCTTGCGGTAATCTGTGGTCTTGTCATCGGTAAGTTCCTTGGTATTCTCAGTTTCTCGTGGCTTTGTGTCAAGCTCGGTTTTGCGCCCATGCCGGCACATTCCAATTGGAGCATGATGGCATCGGTATCGATGCTTGGCGGTATCGGCTTTACAGTGTCGATTTTCATCGCCACGCTGTCGTACGACGCTGCCATACCACATCAGGCCGATTTGCTTGCGCATGCCAAGCTCGGTATTGTATGCGGCTCGGTATTATCCGGTCTGTTGGCCTTCCTGTGGCTGCATTTTACTCTGCCTAAGGGCGTTGCGCCTGATGCTGTAGAGGATTAAATAAGTAACTCTTAAAATATAAGATAATGACCGTACACGAATTATTACTTGAGCGTCACAGCATACGCAAGTATACAGAAGAACCGATTCCGGCAGAAGATGTGAAGACTATCATTGAGTCGGGACTGCTCGCCCCGTCGTCGAAAAGCGCCCGCTCGTGGCAGTTTGTCGTAGTTGAAGACCACGACATGCTGGCTCGTCTGAGTGATCTCAAGCCCTCGTATGCGGCGTCTATCAAGGATTGTCGTTTTGCCGTAGTGGTAACAACCGACCCCACTCAGAGCGAGGCATATATCGAAGATGCCTCTGTGGCTGCGATTCTCATGCATATTCAGGCTGCCGACCTCGGTATAGGTTCATGCTGGGTACAGGTGCGTGGCCGCCAGGCTGCCGACGGAACACCTTCGGAGGAAGTTGTGAGAGAGCTTCTCGGTATTCCGGAGCATATGTGTGTAGAGTGCGTGATGACATTTGGTTATTCTGCCGAGACCCGCAAGCCGGTTGATCCATCCAAGCTCAAGTGGGAGAAGGTGCATATAGGTACGTGGCGAAACGATCAATGATACCAGAGCGTATAGCACTTGTCGGTACGGGTAATGTAGCGTCGCACCTTGCGGAGGCCTTTGGCAACCGTATCGGAATGATAGTAAGCCGCGACCCGGTCAAGGCCGAGGCGTTGGCTAAAGAATGCGGTGCTGCAAGTTCGGGCGATTATGAATCGTTGAAGGCTTATAACCCCGAGATGATAATTGTGAGTGTTGCCGACCATGCTGTTGCGGATGTCGTGGCTGCGTTAGGAGGCACATTCGACCAGCCGTTGGTGGTGCATACTTCGGGTACCGTGCCTAAAGAAGTTCTATCGCCTATAAGCGATCGAACAGGTGTGCTGTACCCTCTGCAGACATTCTCTAAGGGAGTGTTTGTGGATATGCGCACGGTTCCTTTCTTTACAGAATCGGCAAAACCCGAAGATATTGCTATCGTCAATGCTCTTGCCAATTCAATTTCCGATACCGTGCATCATGCCGACGCTTCGCAGAGGCAAGTGCTACACGTAGCCGGTGTTTTCTCGTCGAATTTTGTCAATATCCTGCTTGAAATGGTGGGCGATGTACTTGGAAGTGCCGATTATCCGTTGTCAACAGTACGTCCGCTTGTAGAAGCTACGGTTGCCAAGGCTTTTACTGCCGGCCCACATGCCGCTCAGACCGGCCCCGCAAAGCGTGGAGACAGAGATGTAATGGCAAAACATGCCGCCATGCTTCCTGACGATAAACGCCGTGTATACGAATTATTATCAGAATATATCCTAAAGTCACATAAAGTTACGTTGCAATGAGTAAAATAGACTATGATTTGAGCAAAATCAAGGCTATCGCCTTTGATGTCGACGGAGTATTGTCGCCTGCAGTCGTACCTATCGATAGCGATGGCAATCCACGTCGTATGGCAAATATCAAGGACGGCTATGCGTTGGTGCAGGCCATACGCAGTGGCTTGAAACTTGCAATAATTTCGGGAGCCGATACCGAGCCGGTGCGCCGACGTTTTGAACTTATCGGGTTTACCGACATATACCTCGGGCATATAGAAAAACTACCTGTGCTGAAAGCATGGATGGCCGAAAACGGACTTACCCCTGAGCAGGTAGCTTACTGCGGTGACGATATACCCGATATCCTGCCAATGAGGCACGTAGGTCTTGCCGTAGCCCCTCGAGATGCCGACCCTGATGTCAAGTCCGTGGCGAAGTTTATATCAACAGCGGCCGGTGGTTGCGGAGTGGCAAGAGAATTGATTGAAGAAATTATGAAAACGCAGGGTACATGGCCTGCTGCCGATAAATTAGCATTTGGACAATGAGTCTCAATTCGCATCATCTTGATTTTCATACCGGCGCCAGCCATACAAGCGGCGCGGTTGTGTTGCCACCGGCGCCGAGTGCGTCGTTTGCGGGGGTGAGCGTGCTGCTTGCATCCAATTCGCCACGTCGTCGCGAGTTGCTCGGGCTTATCATGCCGTCGTTCGAGATAGCAGTGCCGCGTGATATCGACGAGGTTTATCCCGACAACCTTCCGCCAGAAGAAGTACCGTTATACTTGTCGGCTCTCAAGGCTAAAGCATATGCCGACCTGCTTACGCCCGGAGAACTCATTATTACAGCCGACACAATAGTGATTGCCGAGGGTAAAATCATGGGTAAGCCCCACGATGCCGACGAGGCTGTGGCAATGCTTAAAACGCTTCAGAATTCGACTCATACCGTTGTTACCGGAGTTACACTCCTGTCGCTTGAAGGAAAGAAAACCGATACCTTTTCAGAAACCACTCATGTGAGCTTCGGCCCACTTACCGCCGACGAGATTCGACTGTACGTAGAACGTTTCCAACCCTTCGACAAAGCCGGAGCCTACGGAATACAGGAATGGATTGGCGCCGCCGCCATATCGCGAGTCGACGGCTGTTTTTACAATGTGATGGGTCTTCCTCTCCACACCCTCTACACCCACCTCAAGGAATTTTACTAAAAATAATTTTTAATGTATTAAAAATTAGTATAGTAAGTAAAATTTTATTAATTTTGTGTCGTAATCCATGTAGACACGAATTTTATACAATAAAATTAAAAGAGCTGTCCGGATTAATCCAGACAGCTCTTTTTTAAACCATTAATAACTTTCAAAGCTGTTGAAAACAGCATTATATGTGTATGTTTAGGCTACTATTATTTTTCGCCGTATTGTTGTCAAGCATTGTTGCCCATGGGCAAGTGCAAATTTTAGAGTCGTTCTTAAAGAACGAAGCCGACTGGTATACAACAACAAAAGCAGATGCCGCGAATGTGACTGAGCTCAGATCACCGGATACGGGCATAACCTATGTAAGCGAGCAAGCTTATCGTGAGAGTACTAACGGCTTTTTAATGCTGCTTGGTAGGTCTGTAAGCCCTAAAGGCTATATACAGTTTACACTTGACGAGCCCTGTAGTAATATAAAACTTTACAGTAGGTCTGCAGCTTCGTCAAATCAGGCAGTTAATGTGTCAATAGGAGATAGTCTGATAGTTTCTAATGCCAAGATACCCAATGAATCAGGAGGAGTCTTGTCGATAGATATACCTGAATGCTATCAGCAAGGCGGCCTTGAATTCAAGATTCAGGCTTCTACCAATTATAATGTGCAGATTACGGAGATAGTGTATAACTTTTCATATTCAGGTTCAAAAAACGAACCAAAAGCGAGTTTCCCTGCAAGTAGATATGTAGCAAAGGTTGGAGAGGATTTTGTGTCGCCGGCGCTTACGACTGATTCTGACGGTCTTGTGTCATTTAGCTCATCAAACATCGAGGTTGCCACTGTAGATAATAAGACAGGAAAAGTTTCGATAGTCGGTGCAGGTGAAACAGTGATAACGGCCAATATTGCAGAAACATCAGAATTCGAGCCCGGCGAAGCATCGTATATCCTTGTGGTATTGGACTCGGGCTTGGTGCTTTATCCTCCAATTACATATGATTTCTGCTCAGAGGATTTACTGCCATATGAAGTTGTTGATGTCAATTGCGACGGAAATACCTGGTTCTTGAGTCCTGGCAATGGCATGATTTGTGATTCACCTTCTTCGGGCCAGAATCAAGATATACTTCTTACAGCCCCGGTGTATCTGTCAGCAGAAATGCATGAATTAGTCATTACTGTTGGAAGCGGTGAAGCAGGCTCATCTTTTATCGTTGGCCTTGTCAATGAGGATTTGGAAATCTATATGGTGTCAGAATACTATATTGATTATTCTGAACCGACTGAATATACCTGTTCTTTTGTTTTCGAGGGAGAGGGTAACTATAGAATAGGTATTATGTGCACGTCGACGGATTCTCAAAGCCCTATGACGGTGTATAAAATAGCAATGGACGAATCTCATGAAGAAGATCCACCGGTTGTCCCCGGTCAGTCGGTAAGGAATACTCTCCCGGCTGAAGAACTTGGCATACTCCAGAAATTTAAAGATGAAGTACTATCTCCGTACTATTCTTGGGATTTTGATAGTAAAGAACTTGAAGGCGTGAAAATTGTAAACGGTCATGTTACGTCGATAAATTTACCCAGCTGCAATTATAATGACAATTGTCATTTCCCGGTATACTTATTACAACTTAAGTATCTGACATCTCTCAGACTTCAATATAATTATTTCGTAGGCGATGTGTTTGCTGCAATAGGCAGTGATGCTTTCGCTGATTTTGCTGAAGATGTTAAGGCGAATTCGAATTTGCAGGTGTTGAATATAAGTAATAACAACATAAGCGGTAATGCCGGGGCGCTTGTGGACTTGTTGCCCAATCTTACGAATCTTGACATACGCCATAATGAGTTTTCGGAGATAAACCCTGTTTTCCCTGAAACACTGGATGCAATGTGTTACTATCAGACAATTCGTGTCGACCATACTATGGAAGTTCCCAATTATTTCAATCTCAATGATCTTCCGGAAATGGCAAAGTACCTTATAGAATCTAAATGGTATGGGGAGTTTGATTATCACGACTTGATTATGAGCGTCAATGCCGATAATTCCTACTTGGATCTGAGGCCTGATGAGGATTTAAATCTCACACTATCGAATGGTCAATGGTGGAGTAAGAGTAATAGCGAGGTGACACTGTATGATAATGTTGCATGGAGCTTCTCGCTGATAATGAAGCTGAGCTATATACCCGGCGATACGAATTTCGATGGAAATGTTGATGTAGCAGATGTACCTCAAGTATGTTCGATGATTATGGGTCGTGAAACGCCTATAATCAATCTTGGAGCGGCCAACCTGGTTAAAGAAAGCGAGTACGATAGAATCATTAACGCCCTCGATTTAGTTAAGCTTATCAATTTGATATTATCCGAGCCTTTGAAGGATAGTGGTTTACGCAGGTCGAGACCGGTGGATATGGCTCGCGTAGGTTTGAGTATTGTAGACGGAGCTGTCACTTTGACATCCGAGGGCAATGTTTCTGCAATCGACTTTACGTTGCAAGGCGCAGGAGAGTTTACGGCAGAAAAACACTCAGGTATTGCTGTTGCCAGCCGTAGAAATAGTGATGGCTCACTTCGTGTGATTGCATACTCAACAGATGGTTCGGCCTTGCCTGAGGGTGATATTGTAATAGCCCGAACAGATGCAACAAGTACGGGTAAATGTATTGCAGCTTCGCCGGAAGGAAAACTCCTTGAAGTAGCGGTATCGATGTCGGGTATCGAAGACGAGATAGGCTTGTCGGGATTGCGTGTAACGTCACAGCCCGGAGCATTGATTGTTGACTCAGAGAAAGACGTAAGAGTATACACTACATCGGGCACAGAAGTTTATTCGGGTATGGCCGATAATGTGAGAATCAATCTTCAATCCGGCGTATATGTAATCGTATCCGGAGAAAAGGTGGTAAAATGTATTGTAAAGTAACTGATACTAAAATGAAAGAAATACTTAAAAGCTTGTTTTTAGTGTTTGTACTTCTGATGCCATTTGGTATTAGTGCACAAACGATAAATAAATTGACAGTAGCAGAAGCTCAAGGTAGCCGAGGGGAGACAATCCACCTTCCTATAATACTTGAGAATACCGATCCTATTGTCGCTGTAGAGTTCAATCTCGAAATTGGATATGTGGAAAATTCGATTCTTGACCTGAACTGGCAGAATGTAACTCTTAGCGATCGAGCCGAAGATCATGTGGTAGAGTTTACCGGTAATGGACATAACTCTGGGCATTTGTTGATTTATTCTCCAACAAATACTCCCTTTAAAGCGAATGCCGGAGTAATTGCAAGTATCGAATGTGTAATACCGTCAAATGCGACTGCCGATACAACTTATCCGATGACTTTGTCGGAATACGGTTTGATTCTTGCTGACCGCGATGCAAATAATGTGCTCACCGATCATGTGAATGGTAGTGTTACTATTGCCGACGGCCCTGATTTTATTCTTAAAAATGTACGTCCCGACCGAGCGATTTTTGGACCGGGTGATAAAGTCAAGCTTACTGTCGAAATAGAGAATATCGGTAAGGCCGCAAACAATGGCCCGTTCTATCTCGTTTACAGCTTGGTTGGTGACAACAATCGGAGGGTTGGTATATATGAAAAGTATATAAGTGATATAATACTCCAAGCCGGTGAAAAGGTATCAGATGTGTTGGAATTCGAAGTGGCAAATAGTCTGCCATTCGAAGGTAAAGCACATTTTGAGGTAAGCTTGATACCAGATAATTATTTCGGTTTTGGCGAAGGCTTGGAAAAGCAGTTGAACAATACTGCGCAAAGTGATGATGTCACTGTTAGTTCCGGGCTGATGTTTGTTGGCGATAAAGAAGTGTCGGAGAATGCCGGTTCGTATTTCTTGCATTTGTATCGCAGTGGAAATCTTGAAGCTCCACTTGAGGTAAAGCTTGAACTGAAGGGCGATGTAGACGGTGTGTCATGTCCGGAAAAGGTGACAATGCAGCCCAACAATTACATGGAATGGATTGAGATTATGATTGAAGATAATTCAATTCATAATCCGGTGAAGAATGTGACAATCACAGCGTCGGCCGACGGATTTAGCCCTATAGAGCATACATTTGCCATAATAGATGACGAGCGCCCTAAGTTGACGTTACAGCTAAGCCATGAGACACTTGCCGAGGGACAGAAAGGCATTTTGACAATATCAACCGACAGATTTTCTGATACTGATGTGAATGTGAATATCTCGCATAATCACACGCCACTTGTCAAAATCCCGTCAAATGTTATTATTCCTAAGGGACAGAATAGTGTAGAGGTCGAAGTTGAAGCCGTAGAAGACGATGAAGTTTCAGGTATAGTAGAGGTTACAATCCAGGCTCGGGCCGACGAGCATCCTTATGTAGAGACCGTTTACCTCATCGTAGAGGACAATGATTTGCCGCAGTTGAATATGACTATTACGCCGCAGGTGGCAGAGGAAGATGCCGGACTTAAGTGCTTCGAAGTTGTGCTCAGTCGCAGTGGTGCTACTAATACGATTGCCTCTATTCGCCTTAGCGATAATGGAAACAACGACATATATTATCCAACACGCGAAATCAAAATGGCTAAAGGTGTCGAGACTGTGCGCTTTAATCTCGGTGTCAATGACAATGGTATTGTTGAGGGCGACCGCGAGGTGACTATCACGGCAGCTGTTTATCTTAGCGCGTGCAATTGTACGGCACCTGCTGAAAGCGGCGCAGCTGCTGTTGCAACAGTTAAGATTCTTGATAATGACCTTCCTCTGCTTGGGGCTACAGTCAACAATCCAACAGTGGGCGAAGGTAGTTCGTTTGACATTATCATTTCACGTAATACTGTATCCGATTCTCCTTTGGTGGTGAATATTTCTACTGATTGCGAAGATGTAGAATATCCGTCGAAGGTTATAATACCTGCCGGAGAAATGTCGGTTACTGCAAGAGTTTCCGTTAAAAAGAATACAGTGCAGGATGATACCCATATGGCCACTTTTATAGTCAGTGCCGAGGGCTTTTCTTCAGTCAAGACAATAGTACAGATTACCGACCGTACACTTGCTGATGCAGTTATTTCAGACTTGAAAGTATTATCTACTGCAGATGTTTTGGCTGGAGACTGCGTTGATGTTGAAGTTGTAATATCCAATATCGGATTGGTTGACCTTGCTCCCGGATATGTGACATTCGGCAGGTCTGACGAGAATTCATATCAGAACAAGATTTACTACCACGACCCGATTCCGGCCGGTGCATCGCAAAGAATCATAGGTAAGGTAACCATGCCCGACCGGATAGGACGTGTTTATGTTGAAGTGGGTACAAATCAAAGCAGGGAAATACCTGAATTGACCTATTCGAATAACACCAAAACCATAGAGGTAGACTTAAAGCCCTCGTTTGTGGCTACTTTGGCTTCCTCGAAGACGCGCTATGACATAGGCGAAGAAGTGACTTTGACCGGCCATGCCGAGGGTCGAAATGTAGCCAATGCAAAGGTGGAAGTATATGCAATTCACAAAGGTACTCGTCAGGCTACTTTGGTAGAAACAGATGAAGACGGTAATTTTACGTTTAGCTTTACACCTGATGAGCGTCAATGCGGGCACTTTGATGCCGGAGCTTGTTATCCCGGTGAATCATCGACAAAAGTCCTTGCCTCATTTGATATGACCGGTCTGATGCGTGGCTCGGCTAACATGATGACAGTACAGGGTTTCATCGGTATCACCGACCATGTGAAAACGATAATCGTGAATCCTATGGATATCGAAGCCAAGGGTGTGAAAGTAAGCATAGATACTCCGGACAATTATACGGTTAGTTGCAACCAGCCCGGCGATATCGCAGCTAACGGTCAGGTGGAACTTGAGTTTGCTTTAACAGCAAAATCGCCAACCGAAGGTTATAATTGGCAACGGATTCCTGTGACTGTATCTATGGATAATGGCCCTGACCTGAGTTTTGTAATCTATAGTTTCGCTTCTACGGCTTCCGGAAAACTTGAATTGTCGACCGATTTGTTGGATTTGACAGTTGTTTCCGGTAGTGCACGAGAAATACCGGTGACGATAACAAATGTAGGATATGGAGAAACCGGACCTATTTCGATAGCCTTGCCCGATGTTAACTACCTGAGTTTGTTGAGTCAGGCCCAATTACCGTCGTTGGCATCCGGCGAGAAGGCAACAATGATTCTCGGCGTGAAGGGCAGTGTCGACATGCCTTTGAATATTCCGATGACAGGAAACCTTGGTATCAACTGTGAAAATGCCGACGGTGTTGTTTTGAAGTACCGATTAGAGGCTGTTTCAGAACGTACAGGTAAATTGATAGTGGATGTAAGAGACGATTATACATATAATACTGTAGAGGCTCCTCATGTAGAGGGTGCTACTGTAAGTATTTGTCATCCCACAACCGGAAAGGTAATCGTACAGGGTACAACAGATGCCGATGGTCTGTTTAGCGTAGACATTCCAGAAGGAAACTATTCATTGCAGGTAAGCGAACCTCGACACTTCGGCGGTGATGCTCGCAGTATCATAGTAAACGCCGGTAGAGATAATATGCAGATTGTGAATCTGTGCTATAATGCGGTAACTGTAAAATATGATGTAGTCGAGACTACCGTAGAAGATGAATATAGCCTCGTAACTACAGTCGAATTCGAAACCAACGTGCCGGCTCCTGTTGTAGTTATTACAGGTCCTAAAGGTGTGTTGGGCGAAGATATGCGAGCCGGAGATACGAAGATATTAAACTTCGTGATAACTAATCATGGACTTGTAAAGGCTGCTAATACCTGTGTCTATCTGCCGGAAAATACCGCCTCGTTTACGTTCGAGCCTCTTACCGATATGGAGATTTTCGACCTCGGCCCGCATCAGTCAAGAGGGATACCGGTTTTGATGACATGTATTTCCAATGGATCAGAGACTCAATCACTCCAGCCTAAAGCAGCCAAAGGCCCTGCGGAAGTTATGGATAATTGTGTATCTCATCTTTTTGCGACTTATGAGACTATCTGTGGCGAGTCAATATTATTAAATCGGGCCGCACATGATATGGCACTTAAGTTTTGTGCGGCAGCTGCCATTGGATCAGCCATATTTGACGGCCTTGATTGGATGAGCCGACTACCGCAGATGCCTACAGCGCCCTTACGTAATCCGAATGTGCCGGGACATAACAGGCCTACAAGTCCTGGACGCGGCCCTATAGAATATGGTAGAGGTAACGGTAATCGCGGTATTTGCGATCCTGTTGTAGCCGAAGCCGGAGCAAACTTGATTGGTGGTCTTGCCGGTATGTATGGCGGCCCTGCCGGATATGCGTTGGGTTGTGCAAATTCGGCCGCAGACTATGCACTTCATCCGTCTCCGGGTAATGCCTTGGGTATGGGTCGCCAGTTAGCCTCTCCACTCATTGACGCTGCTGTCAACAATGCTTTGTCTCAGGCATTTGGATCCGGAATGGGTGAGGCTTTGGGTTCTCTTATGAACACTGCCCAGAATGTAAACAACACTATTCCTTATGCTTATACAATGGCGCATCCGCATGCGCAGGCATTATCTTTCGGTTCGAAAGCTCCTCAAATTAGCGAAGATGATTTGAAAGGTAAATACTTGTGGATGGTAGAGTATGGAGAAGCTGCCACTCGTTATATAGAGTTCTTGAAGGCACTTAACGAACTTGCCACTATTGCGCTCGGTGATATAGCGTGGTTCGACCGTGTGACGGGAATGGAAAAAGAACTTTTCATGCCCGTGATAACACGAGCATTTGAGACAGAGACAAACGGTGGCGAAAAGGTTACAAGTGAGATGCTTGAATCAGTACGTCCTGCCGGCATTTCACCGGCTATGGTTCAGGCGTACATAGATCATGTGCGCAATCTCGCTTCCGGCGACTCTGCTTTGAGAGAACGAGTGTCAGAGCTATCACAAGCTATAATGGAAATGACTCAAGAAGCCAATGACAAAGGCTTCATGTCGTGCACGGATATGTTTACAACAGCCTATCAGGCTTATGACTTGCACTTCCAGGAAGAAAGCAAGAGCGTGTGCGCTTCTATAACTCTTCAGTTCAAGCAATCGATGTATTTGACTCGTCAGGCATTTCGTGGAACGCTTACCATTTTCAATGGTCACGAAACTAATCCGATTACAGGAGCACGTTTGCACCTGACAGTACGCGATAAGTATGGAGAACTTGCCGAAAGCGATCGCTTCGAGGTACACCTGGAAGAACTCAGAGAAGGATTTACCGGAGCTTCAAATCTTGAAGATCCTAACGGCTGGAGCCTTGATGCACAAAAGACAGGTATAGCCACTATACTGTATATCCCCACTAAAAAAGCGGCACCAACCGAATCGCAGATGTATACATTTGCCGGTACGGTAGAGTATGTTGATCCATTTACCGGAACTGTAGTAACCAGGGAGCTAAGTCCGACATCGCTTATGGTCAAACCGTGCCCGGAACTCGATCTCACTTACTTTATGCAGCGAGATGTCTACGGTGATGACGCTTTGACAGAAGATAAGGTCGAGCCCTCTGTTCCGGCAGAGTTTTCGATGATTTTGTTCAACAAAGGAGCCGGAGATGCTACAGATGTCAGGTTCGTCACCGAGCAGCCTCAGATAATCGATAATCATAAAGGTCTACTCATTGACTTCGAGCTTTTGTCTTCTCAACTCAATGGTTCAGAATCGACAATGGCACTCGGTGGATCGGTACCTACTGAATTTGGTACAATCGCTCCTAATACAGGTGCTTATGCTCAATGGTGGTTCATATCCTCTCTGCTTGGACATTTTACAAATTATAGGATAGATGCCACACATGTAACTTCGTTTGGAAATCCGGACCTCTCCTTGCTCGACAAGGTGTCGATTCATGAATTGATTCGAAGTGTAGATGTACCCTGGATTATATCTAATGCCGACAGTAGCTTCAAAACAAAAGGTTTTGTAGTTAATGATAAGTCTGACTTTGACGATAAACCGGACACCATATACTTAACCGACGGAAGTTCATCGGGTGTTACCGTGGCAGAAGATTTGACTTCGGTAGCGATAGACGATGATAAGGCCCGTATTTCGATTGCAGATGCATCGAAAGGCTGGATTTATGGCAGTGTGCCTGCTCCGTTTGGTATCGACCGAGATATTGCCAAGGTTGTAGACAATTATGGTAAGGAGCTTCCTGTGCGGAATGTATGGGCCACTACTTGCACTATGCGCGACGGTTTCACTCCACTTTATGAGAATAGAATCCATATCGTAGATTATCGTGAGAACGAAGGCCCGGTAGAATATACTGTAACTTTCGAAGATGCGGATGATATGCCTCTTGAAGTTGAGTCGTTCGTCGGTGTTCCTGATGCAGACAGCTATGTTTCCTTGCCTGTGGAATCCTTGGTGGTAAACTTTAATAAATCGATTCAACCCGATACATTCAATGAGGATGATATTACCCTGACCCGTGAAGGTAGTCGCGTTGACAAAAAGACTATTACCATAGTTCCGGTTGAAGGAAGTGACAATAAGTCTTTCCGGATTAATTTTGGAGCGGCGACTTATGAGGCAGGTTTTTATGTTCTTACAGTTGCCACGCACAGCATAGTAGCCGCAGACGGTTTCAAAGGTCAGAACGGCAAATCAGCTTCGTGGTTGCAGTACGACATGGAGACAGGTCTCGACGGTACAGTGGCAGGCGGGTCCGGTATATGGCCCGAGTGTACACGCGATTTCCTCAATGTAAGAGTTGATGCTGATGTTGAGTTCGTTATTTATGACGCATCAGGTCGGGAGGTGTCTTCAGGTGAGCTTCATGCCGGTAAACAGACTGTAGATGTGCATGGCCTTAGCTCCGGTGTTTATATCTTCAGTATGCCGATTGGCACTCACAGGTTTGTGAAGATGTAATAATAATCTGACAAAATCAAATCGGGCCGACAACTCCGGTGGTTGTCGGCCCGATTTGATTTTGTGTATCTTGTTGCTTTTTACTTAGTTTGCCGGTTCGGCTTCCGGGGCGATGAGCTTGTAGCCTTTGCCGTGGATGTTGATGATTTCGATCGAGGGATCATCCTTGAGGTGCTTGCGAAGCTTGGTGATGTATACGTCCATTGAGCGGGCGTTGAAGTAGTTGTCGTCGATCCAGATAGTCTTGAGAGCGTAGTTGCGCTCGAGGATTTCGTTGACGTGTGCGCAAAGCAGGCTCAGCAGTTCAGATTCCTTGGTGGTGAGTTTGGTGATTTTGTCGCCAATCATGAGCACCTGTTTTTGAGTGTCGAAGGTGAAATTACCGATTTTGTACATGGTTATTTCTTTGCCTTTTTTTCCTTTGACACGGCGCAGGATTGCCTCGATACGGAATACGAGTTCTTCCATCGAGAATGGTTTGGTGATGTAGTCGTCAGCACCGATTTTGAATCCTTCGAGAATGTCTTCCTTGAGCGATTTAGCAGTGAGGAATATGATGGGTACTTCGGAGTTGACGGTGCGTATTTCCTGGGCGAGAGTGAACCCGTCCTTTTTGGGCATCATCACGTCGAGAACGCAGATGTCGTATTTGCCTTTTAGAAAAGCTTTGTAGCCGCTTTCACCGTCGACAAACAGGTCGGCGTTGTAACCCTTGGCCTGCAGGTATTCGCGCAGAAGCATGCCTAAGTTCTCGTCGTCTTCACAAAGAAGAATTTTCATGCGGTCTTCCATAGTTGTCAGTTTTTAGAGAGTGGTAATATTATTATAAATTTTGTTCCTACATTGTATTCGCTTTCTACTGATATAGTTCCGCCGAGTTCGTCGATCATTTTCTTGACGTAGGCAAGTCCGAGGCCGAAGCCTTTGATGTCGTGGCGGTTGCCGGTAGAAACGCGATAGAATTTTTCGAATATTTTTTTGAGGTCGTCCTTTCGGATTCCTATGCCGTTGTCGGCGAGAGTGATTTCGAGGTTTTCTTCGTCGATGTCGCGCGATGTGACTGTTAGTTTCAACGGGCGTTCTTCGCTGCGGTACTTCACTGCGTTGTCGAGGAGGTTGAAAATCACATTTGTGAAGTGCATTTCGTCGACTGTCACGATCGCGTCCATGGCGTCGAGGTTGGCGGTGATTGTGCCACCGTATTTTTCGACCTTAAGCTTGAATGTGTTTACGATGTTGAAAATAGCGGCGTTGGCATCAACGTCTTCGAGTCGCAGGGTGGCTTTCTGCCGCTCGAACATCGACATCTGCAGCACTTTCTCGACCTGGAATCGCAGGCGCTTGGTTTCGTCGGTGATTACTGTAGATATCTGTTGCAGCATAGCCGGTGATTTGCGCACGCTCTGGTCGTTGAGCATCTGGGCTGCAAGCGATATCGATGATATGGGTGTCTTGAATTCGTGGGTCATATTGTTGATGAAGTCGTTTTTCATCTCGGTCAGTTTTTTCTGCCGGAAGGCAACGACGATCGTGTAGATAAATATTATCAGCAATATGAGTGTGAATGCAAATGCCGGTACCATAAAAGATATCGACGAGAAGATGTAGTCGTTCTTGGTTGGGAAATATACTTTGAGATAGTTGTTCGAGCCGTTGACGTCGTTTGGGAACAGCGCTTGTATAAACATGTTGTCGTGGTCGGCTGTATTGGCCTTATAGTTAGGCGATTTGTACATCACGGTGCCGGCGTGGTTTGCTATTGCAAACTCGAATGGAACTTTCAGACCGAGGGTGTCGAGTTCCTGACGCAGGTAGCGACGCACGCGGGCCGAGTCGGCTCGGTCGGTAATTGGCCTGTTCGACGATTTGGAGATGATGTTGAGGATTACCTCGTCGAGCATGTCGCGCTGATATAGGTATCTGTTGCGGTATGCATCCTGCATGCTGCGGTAGTGCACACCCATGCCACCACCTGTCTGCAGGTTGCTTATTTCGCTCGAAGCGCCTTTGATAGTGAGGTTGGCTTCGAGCCCGGTGCGTGTTGTGAATGAGTATTTGATACCGCTCTGGTTGGCGTCTTCACCGATATATTGGTTCATCAGTTTTGACATTTCAACCTGTCGTACATCGTCTTCGAGGTAGTGACGGGCCTCGTCCTGTTCGAGGTGTTGCGATACAGCTACCAGACTTTGGCGCACGCCTTGTGCGAATTGCTCATAGCGAATCTGTACGATATTCCTCATGTAGAATATCTGTATGCACAGCAAGCCTATAAAGACTATTGCCATGACAATCGCAAGTATCCAGATAGTTTGTTTCTTCATTATCAAAAGAGGGACAGGTTAAATATTAACCTATATTTAGTTAACAATTAAAGCACGTTAATGTTGAACGGGAGGAAAGGGAATACCCTCGATTTTAACATTTTGCGTCAAAATTAACAAAATAATGTGAAATCGCAATGAGGCTTTTTGTTAAAGTTACTTAACTGCCTTGTGTTCACGGTTTAGAGTGCCTTTTTGAAGGGTTTTTATTATACATATACTTCGAAGCCCTGTGTTAACCGGGTTGAAGATTGCCGGTTGACACAGGGCTTCGGAATATCTGTAGACTGTATTTTTGTGTCAGACTAATCTTGCGAATCCGGGAGGAAGTGGACAGGTAAAATTCATGTCCTTTCGAGTCACCGGGTGAACGAAGCGCAGGGTGCGAGCATGAAGACACAGCCTATGTATTGGCGATGATTTTGCGCCGTAGCGCCTGTCGCCTACAATAGGATGTCCGGCCTCTTTCATGTGCACGCGAATCTGGTTTTTGCGGCCAGTGGCAAGGCTGAGTTCTACCATTGAGTACGGGGCGCGTACCTTGAGGGTCTTGTAATATGTAACGGCAAGCTGACCTTCGTTGGGATTCTTGGTTGAATATACTTCGTGGACGCTGTTTTCGGCGAGGTAGCTGCGAATCTCGCCTTCTTCGTTGTCGAGACGGCCCTCTATGATTGCAACATATTTGCGCTCAAGTACCATGTTGTTCCAGTTGTGCTGCATGGTTTCTTTAGCTTGTATGTTTTTGGCAAACATCATCAGCCCCGAAGTGTCGCGGTCGAGGCGGTGTATGATAAAGAGCTTGTTGCGAGGATTCTTTCGCTTTACGTATTCTCGCAGTATCGAGTATGCCGTGCCGTCTTTGATACGGTCGGTGCCCATCGACAGTAGTCCGTAACCTTTGTTTACGACGATGATGTCGTCGTCTTCATAGACGATTTTAAGGCGCGGATTAGAGAACGTCTGGAATTCGCGGGTAGTATTTACCTTTACTTCTTCACCGGGGCATACGGGGTGGTCGAATTGCGTGATAACGTTTTCGCCAACCATTACTTGACGGTGCTTCAGGAAATCTTTGACCGTAGTTTTCTTGCGTTCGGGCATCACTGCATAGAGCATGTCGAGCAGTGTTGTCGGCATGTTTTCATATACAGTGTATGATTCTATGTTGTCGGGTTTGAATACGCCTTTCTGCGTGCCGGGTTTGGCCACGAGGGGTTTCTTTGCCATTATTTTTTCTTTTTAGCAGTTGTTCGTTTAGTTTTGGCCGGGGCAGCATCGGCCTCTTCGATAATTTTTCGAATATCCTCGTAGCTCAGAGTTTCGGGGTTTTTAGTGCCTCGGGGGAGCTTGTAGTTCTTTTTGTTGTAAGAAATATATGGGCCGAAACGTCCGTTAAGCAACATTATTTCAGGGTCTTCGTCGTATGTCCTCAGGGTTTTCTTTTCATCGGCGATTCGTTTGGCTTCGATTAGCTCGATAGCCTGCTCGATAGTAAGTTCTGCCGGTGTAAACGTTTTGGGGATTGAAACGAATTTGCCTTTGTGGCGTACGTATGGACCGAATCTACCGATAGCCACCTGCACGTCGGAATCTTCGAATGTGCCGAGTGTGCGGGGGAATTCAAATAGTTTCAAGGCATCATCGAGGGTGATGTCGGTCATTGACTGGCCTTTGAGCAGGGATGCGAACTGTGGCTTTTCGTCGCTGTCGCTGCTGCCTATCTGTACTACCGGTCCGAAACGTCCGATTTTCACGCTCACAGGCTTTCCGCTTGCAGGGTCAGTGCCAAGCATTCGCTCGCCGAATTTAAGGCCTTGCTTGATTGTCATGGCGTTATCTACGGCAGGGTGAAAGTCGGTGTAGAATACCGATATTTCCTCGTTCCAAGGCAATTTGCCCTGAGCGATATCGTCGAACTTCTCTTCGATATTGGCAGTGAAGTTGTAGTCGAGGACATTAGGGAAAAACTCGGTGAGGAAGTCGTTGACAATCATGCCGGTATCAGTAGGCACAAGGCGGCCTTTGTTCGAACCGGCGAGCATGGTGCGCTCTTCCTCGGTGATTTTGCCTTTTTTGAGCGAGAGGGTATTGTAGGGGCGTGGCTGGCCTTCGTTTTCGCCACGTTCGACGTATCCGCGCTGCTGAATTGTAGAGATAGTAGGCGCATATGTCGACGGACGTCCGATGCCAAGTTCTTCCATTTTCTTAACCAGCGAAGCCTCGGTATATCTTGGCGGTTGCATGGTGAAACGCTCGGTTGCATCGATGTCGGTATATTTCATTTTCATACCGGTGGTGAGGCCGCCGTTGGGGTTGGCGAGGTCGGGTGTCTCGTCGTCGTCGCTGCTTTCGGCATACACACGCAGGAATCCGTCGAAGACTACGGTCTCGTCGGTAGCTGTGAATGCATGGTCGAGGTTTGGCGCAATGATGTCTACAGTTGTTTTCTTGATTTCGGCATCGGCCATTTGCGAGGCTATGGCACGGCGGCGAATTAGGGTGTAGAGCTTTTGCTCCTGAGGGGTAGCATCATCGAGGGTCTCGGTGGTGGCATATGTCGGGCGGATAGCCTCGTGTGCCTCTTGTGCACCTTTCGAAGATGTGTGGTAGTTGCGTACGTGCAGGTATTCCTTACCGAGTTTTTCCTCGATAAGTTTGCTCATCGAGCCGATTGCCTCGGCCGAAAGGTTTACCGAGTCGGTACGCATATAGGTGATATGTCCGTTTTCGTAGAGCTTCTGAGCTACCGACATCGTAAGCGACACCGGGAAACCGAGTTTACGCGAAGCCTCTTGCTGGAGAGTGGATGTTGTAAAAGGCGGCGCCGGCGATTTGCGCAGCGGGTGCACTTCGATGTCGCCAACTTTGAAGTCGGCATTGGCGCAGGCTTGGAGGAATTTGCGAGCCTCGTCTTCGGTTTCGAGGCGTTGTGACAACTCGGCCCTGACAGCATGGCTCTCGTCGCCGTCGGGCACGAAAACGGCGGTTACGCGGTAATATGCTTCGCTGTTGAAAGCCTTGATCTCATTTTCGCGCTCAACAATCAGTCGCACAGCCACAGACTGTACGCGTCCTGCCGACAATGTTGGTTTAAGTCTTTTCCAAAGCACTGGCGAAAGTTCGAAGCCAACAATTCGGTCGAGTACGCGCCTTGCCTGCTGTGCATCAACACGCGCAAGGTCGATAGTACGCGGATTCTCAATCGCGTGTAGGATAGCTTTCTTTGTAATTTCGTGGAAAACAATACGCTTGGTGTTCTCAGGCTTAAGCTCAAGAACTTCGTAGAGGTGCCAGGCAATAGCTTCTCCTTCGCGGTCTTCATCGGAAGCCAGCCATACAGTGTCGGCTTTCGCTGCGGCGCGTTTTAGTTCGGCTACAAGCTGGGTCTTGTCTTCGGGAATCTCGTATACAGGGCTGAAACCATTGTCGATATCGATGCTGAAACTCTTCTTCTTGAGATCGCGTATGTGGCCGTAGCTCGACATAACGCGATAATCAGGTCCGAGGAATTTCTCTATGGTTTTGGCTTTGGCCGGAGATTCGACTATTACAAGGTTTTTTGGCGTACTCATAAGTTTTGTTTTCCGTTACAGTCGGCAAAATTAGTGAAAAATCACATTATAATGAGAAAAACCGACTAAAAAAGTAACAAACGTGTTTCTGTATTTGTTGTATCGGGCTATCGGGTGGGATAGCAGAAAGTGGATAAGCACTGTTTTTGTGGCCTCAATGAAGGCTTTCCCAACAGTGCCTATGTATAAGGTTTTGGTTATTCTGAGGGGAATATATATCTGGTATCAGAGGTATCGATGCTCAGTCGTCGATCGGAGCCTGAGGGGCACACTCGGCGATCATTTCGTCGTATTCGGCCCATTCGGGGTCGTTTTCGGCGTATATCTTAAGAGGGAGTGTGGGCAATGATGCCAATGCTCGGTTGAGGAAAGAACCAAAAACATCGGTAGAAAAGGTGTAGAATATCCAGTTTCGTTCGCCCGAGCCGGTGTAAATACCTGTCATGATTGCTGTTGTCTTGCCTTTTAATTCCAGCTGCATCGCCTCGGTCGCCCGGTCGAGTAGTTCGGAAGTTGCTTCGTCGGGGAATCCTAAATGTCCGCCGGGAGTGTATGGCATGGTTACTTCTACCCTGATGGAGTTGCGCTCTTTCGAACGGAATTTTTCTACGTCGAGGCGTCCGGTTACAATAACAGTGTTTCCGTTACCGTCGTCGGCAGGAGTGGTAAACCAGTCGTTCATGATAATAAGATTTAAAAAAACAGCATGGTCGGAGTATAAGCCGGGTTATGTGGTGTGTGCGCTTTCCTATACGGAGCTACAACGCACCGTCCGTCATTTATCTGGCATTTCTGCCGTAAGCAGTCTACCCCCCGACAATGGACGAGCAGCCCTTAGATGCCGGTATACTTGACCTTGCAACCCATAATGTGTGCGGCACATCATGTTGCCATGACGCCCGGTGAGCTCTTACCTCGCCTTTTCACCCTTACCTCCGAGGAGGCGGTAGTTTTCTGTCACACTAATCTACCGTTACCGATAGCTTACCGTTAGTAAGTATGGTGCTCTATGTTGCCCGGACTTTCCTCTCGCCCCTTACGAAAAGACGAGCGACGGACCCTCCGGCCATGCTGATGTTTGTGAATAAAAGTCTGAGGAGTTCGGTTATCGCGCTCCTCAGGCTTGATAAGTTATACAGTTCCGGGATAGCACCTGAGGATGCCACGCTGCGATTTGCGCACGAAATCGAGAATCATGTCGCGCTCCTTGCAAGCGGGAACTTCGCGCTCTACCACACCAACGGCTTCGGTGATTGTGTGGCCGCTGTTGTAGAGTATGCGGTATACTTCCTGGATGAGTTCGATAGTTTCGGAGCTGAAACCGCGACGGCGCAGGCCCACGGTATTCACTCCGGTATAGCTAATCGGTTCGCGGGCAGCCTTGATAAAGGGAGGAATGTCCTTGTTGACAAGGGCTCCGCCCTGCATCATGATATGCGATCCGATGTGGCAGAACTGGTGAACCAGGCTGCCGCCACCAATGATAGCGAAGTCGTCGACTTCCACTTCACCGGCAAGCTGGCTTGCATTGCTGATAATAACGTTGTTGCCGACGATACAATCGTGAGCGACGTGGCTGTAGGCCATAATGAGACAGTTGCTGCCTACTACTGTGCGGCCCTTAGCCGCAGTACCGCGGTTTACGGTCACACATTCGCGCAGTACGGTGTTGTCGCCGATGACAGCAGTAGTCTCCTCGCCCTTGAATTTCAAATCCTGGGGAATGGCACTGATGACCGCGCCGGGGAAAATAGTAACCCCAGCGCCGATACGAGCGCCTTCGAGAATTGTGACATTGCTGCCAATGCGTGTACCCGGGCCGATTTCGACGTTGCGGTCAATTGTGGTGAATGGACCGATAACCACGTCGTCGGCAATCTTAGCTTCGGGATTGATGCTTGCTAATGGTTGATGCATGAGGGTTGCTTACTTGTTTTTGACAATCTGAGCCATGAACTCGCATTCGCACACTACCTTTTCGCCCACGAAGGCGCGGCCTTTCATAACAGCCATGCCGCGGCGCATAGGTGTGAGGAACGATACGTGGAATATCAGGGTGTCGCCGGGAACTACTTTCTGGCGGAACTTCACATTGTCGATTTTCATGAAGTAGGTAGAGTAGCGCTCGGGCTCGTCGACAGTGCTGAGCACGAGTAGACCGCCTGTCTGGGCCATGGCCTCTACCAGCAGTACGCCGGGCATTACCGGTTCCTGGGGGAAGTGGCCCTGGAAGAAGGGTTCGTTGAACGAAACATTCTTCACGCCTACGATGTAGTTGTCGGTCTTGTCGATGATTTTGTCGACAAGCAGCATCGGATAGCGGTGGGGCAGGTGGTGACGGATAGCGTTGTTATCCATCAGGGGCTCTACGTTGGGGTTGTAGTTGGGAGCCTGTACGTCCTGACGCTTGATGTCAGAGCGAAGTGTCTTTGCCAACTGGGTATTGATGGTGTGGCCGGGCTTGGTCGCGATGATACGGCCTTTGAGCGGACGGCCTATGAGTGCGATGTCGCCGATGAGGTCCATCAGTTTGTGACGGGCGGGCTCGTTGGGCGAGTGCAGGGGTATTGTGTTGAGGAATCCGAAGTCGTTGGCATCGTGGTGGGGTGCGCCCATGATATCGGCCAGGTGGTCGAGTTCTTCCTGTGTCTTGGGATTCTCGTAGATAACGATAGCATTGTCGAGGTCACCGCCTTTGATGAGACCGGCCTGGAGCAGGGGCTCGATTTCGCGTACGAAAACAAATGTACGTGCCCAAGCGATATCGTTTCCGAAATCAGCGATGTGGTCGAGGGTAGCGTACTGGTTGGCTAAGACTGCGCTCTCGAAGTTTACTTTTACGTCGACGCTGAATTCGTCGTCGGGCAGAAGCATAAGTTTCGAGCCGGTAGCATTGTCTACAACTTCTACTTTGTGCTTCACATAGTAGAAATCCTTGTCGGCAATCTGCTCTTTGATACCTACGGCCTGGATTGCATCGTAGAATGGTTTGGCGCTGCCGTCGAGAATAGGAATTTCGGGTCCGTCGATTTTGATGAGGCAGTTGTCTACGCCGCAAGCATAGAGGGCGGCCATGGCGTGTTCGATTGTGCTGACAGTAGCATCTCCTTTGCCGATAACAGTGCCGCGGTGTGTGGCAACAACGTTTTCGGCAACGGCATCGATTATAGGCTGGCCTTCGAGGTCTACGCGCTGTATTTTATATCCGTGATTGTCGGGAGCAGGACAGAATGTCGCTACAAGGTGCGCACCGGTGTGCAGACCTTTGCCTTCGAGGGTAAATTCACCCTGCAGTGTGATTTGCTTCATTATGTAGTGATTTTTACTTTTCCTGATTGATTTTTTCGAGCTTAGATACCCTGCGCAGTAGCTCGGGCAACTGGCGCATGCTTGCGGCGATACGAGCGTACTCAAGCGCCGGCAGTGCGGGCGAACCGAGTATACGGCTGTCGGCGGCGACAGTGTTTGGAATGCCCGACTGCGCACCGATGTTGGTGCGGTCGCCCACGCTGATATGCCCGGCCACGCCAACCTGGCCGCCAAACATACAGTTGGCGCCGATTTTTGTAGACCCGGCTATACCGACCTGCGATGCCATTACGGTATCGTGTCCGACTTCTACGTTGTGTGCGATCTGAATGAGGTTGTCGAGCTTTACCCCACGCTGTATGTGGGTGCAGCCCATAGTAGAGCGGTCGATAGTGGTGTTTGCTCCGATTTCTACATCGTCGTCGATTATAACTATGCCGATCTGCTCGATTTTGTGATATACGCCTTGGGCATCGGGAGCGAATCCGAATCCGTCAGAGCCTATGACAGCGCCTGCATGTATGATACAGTTCTTACCGATACGGCAGTTGTAATATATCTTCACGCCCGGGTATATGATAGAACCGTCGCCAATGGTCACGCCCGGGCCTACATATGCCTGGGGGTATATCTTTACACCTTTGCCAATTTTGGCACCCTCGCCGATATAGGCGAATGCGCCCACATAGCAGTCGTCGGATATCTCCACGCCGTCGGCGATGTGGCACGGTTGCTCAATGCCTACAGGCTGTGGCTGTATGAATTTCGCTGCAAGGCCGAGAAGGCCGGACAAGGCCACATATGGGTCGTCGACGCGAATGAGAGTGGCTTTTACCGGGTGTTCGGCAACGAAATCACGACGCACAAGCACAACCGATGCGCCTGTGGTGTAAATATGATGGGTATACTTGGGATTTGCTAAAAAAGATATGGTGCCGGGGGTAGCTTCTTCGATTTTGGCGAAGTTGCTTACAAGCACGTCGCCGCTTCCCTCGAGCTCCCCGCCTAAATGATTGGCTATTATTTCCGCTGTCAGCTGCATTATTACGTTTTGATAGGTGGAGAAGGTGACGTCCTCCGGGTTTCAAGGTGCAAAATTCGTAAAAATTTTCGAATTACACCATATTATTAAGCAAAAAAGAATATATTTGCCGGGTAATTGCGTGTATAATGCCCTTCATTGCCATTATTTTGGTGCTATTGGCTTATTGATAAAGAAAACCTATATCACTATAAGTTTGTTTCTTTTTTCTCATAAATTACATAAAACCGCATTGACAAATGGATATAAAAGAAAGCATACTTGATACTATCGGGGCAACCCCAATGGTGCATCTGAGTCGCATCAATACTGTAGATGGCGTAGATATATTTGCCAAGGTAGAGGGCTTTAATCCTACCGGAAGTATCAAAGACCGTATTGCCCTCAAGATGATTGAAGATGCCGAAGCTTCGGGTCGCCTTCGTCCGGGCATGACTATCATTGAGCCGACGTCGGGCAATACCGGTATCGGCCTTGCGATGTTGGGTGTTATAAAGGGATATGACGTAGAGATTGTGATGTCGGAGGGCGTTTCGGCTGAGCGCCGTATAATTATACGCAGCTATGGTGCGAAGGTTACGCTAACTCCGGCCGATCAAGGTACTGACGGTGCAATACGCATGGCTCATAAGCTTGTAGAGGAGAACCCGAACAAGTATTTTATGCCCGACCAATTCGGTAATGCCTCGAATTATCAGGCTCATTATCAGAATACAGCGCTCGAAATATGGTCGCAGACCGGTGGAAATATCGACTATCTCGTGTGTGCTCTCGGCACTTCGGGAACGATAATGGGAATATCGCGCTTTCTCAAAGCGTTGAAGCCTGAAATAAAGATAGTGTGTGCGCATCCGGTGCGCGGTCATTATATCCAGGGTCTCAAGAATATGGACGAGGCCATTGTGCCTGAAATTTACGACCCGTCGAAAATCTATATTCAAGAAATGGTATCGAGCGAGGAAGCAATAGATATGGCAAGGCAGATTATCAAGAAAGAGGGCATTTTTGTCGGTATGAGTTCTGGTGCCGCTATGTTAGCAGCTCTGCGCACTGCCGAGTCTGCCCCAAAAGGCTCCAACATTGTGGTGGTTTTCCCCGACAGGGCTGAGAAATATTTGTCTACCATTATGTTTGACCCGTATAAAGAATCCTGAAAATACCGAATTCCTGCATCTGGCTTTGCCTCGGCAGATTACGGCTTGGCGCGAAGGCGGTTTGTTACCGTTTCTTGCCAAAAACTGGAGCCTTAAGATACTTTTTTGTAAAATTTTATCACTTTCTTGCGATTACCGAATATGGTTATCACATCGCCCTGTTGCACCGTATCGGTGCTTAGGTCTTCGATTACCTTTTGCCTTGGGCGTTTGATACCGAGTATATTGACAGTACTTGTGGGGCGGCTCGCTGCGATGAGAGTCAAACCGTAGTTTCTTTTCAGTTTATCTGATAATTCGTTATACGAAATCCCGAGCATATAGTCTTGTACTCCGAAACTTACCACCATGGTATCGGCATCGACTTTGAGTGTTTTGACATCCGAGCCCAGTTCGAGTTCGTGGGTTAAGTCTTCTGCAGCCCTCTGTTCGGGCGTGATGATGCGGTCGATTTCGAAACTGCGGAGTATAGCTTCGTGCAGGGTATCGATAGCGCGGGCGTATATGTGTTTTACCCCGGCTTTTTTTAGAAGTGCTACGGTTTTGATGCTCGCGCCAAAGTTTTCGCCAATGGCAACAATCACAAGGTCGACATTGAGCAGTGGCAGCACGGCGAGTTGGCTCTCCTCGGTGGAATCGATGAGATATACTGTAGATATATAATTCTTTAGCGATTCGATACTCGACTGGCTGTTGTCGGCACCAATTACCTCGTGCCCCATTTCGGTAAGGTCGCGAGCGAGGTTTTCTCCATATATGCCAAGTCCGATAATAAGGAATTTCATATGCAGTAGGTTATAACGTTTTTTCAGTTGATTATTATATCATCAGATGGTAGCATTGGCGACCTGTCGGGTCGGTTGCCGATAAGTCCGCAAAGTACCGAGATAATGCCTACACGGCCTAAAAACATGGCCGTGGCAATTGCTATCTTCGACAAGTCGGAGAGCTGGTCGGTGATACCGAGGGACATGCCAACCGTGGTTATTGCCGAGAAACACTCGAACATCACAGCTTTCATCGGCAATTCGGGTTGCATCAGCATTATAGCAGCCGAATACATCACAACGGCAAGAATCGAAAAGCATATCACGGCATTGGCGCGGCGGATAGATGTCATAGCGATTGTCCTGCCGAAAACCGATACGCCTTTTTGTCCCCATACTATCGACCTGAGGTTGAGGAGCATGGCTGCGAATGCGTTAATCTTGATACCGCCACCCATCGACTGCGATGAGCATCCGATCCACATCAGCATCATTGCCATAAGGAAGGTAACGCCTATCCAGTCGGCCGGCCCGGAAACCGCAAAACCTGCAGTACGGACAGTGGCAGAGCAGAATGCCGACTGTATGATTCTTTTGCCAAGCGGAAGGCTGTACATAGAGTTGTTGTACTCGAAAAGGTAGAAACCGATTGCACCACCTACAAATAATATGACTGTGAATATGAGTACCAGCTTGGTATTGAGATCGTAGACATGCTCTCGGTGGGAATACTGCCGGTGTTGTATTTTAGCTTTAATGCGCCTGAAGTATTCTACGAATGCGTCCTTGAAGTTTACAAGGTTGGGAAACCCGATGCCACCGGCAATGATAAGCACGGTCATTACGATATAGAACATCTGGTTACCGTTGTAAAGCCTCGGGTCGGCAAGACCGTCGGGCAGGGTGGTAAAGCCGCCGTTGCAGAATGCCGACAAGGAGTGGAATGCCGAGAATGCCGCACGGTGTTCGAAATCGATAAACATATCATCGGGGAGGGTGACATATATCGCCACGGCTCCGAGGCACTCTACGCAAAGGGTGAATCCGAGGATATACAGTATCACCGGCATAAGTGCGCTCATACTCTTGGAGTAGATAAAATCGCGCATGAGCAGCTGGTTGAATATCGAAGTCTTGCCACTGAAGAACAGCGCGAAGAAACTCGTGAAAGTAAGTACACCCAAAGCCCCGATCTGCATAAGTATCGCTATAACAAGCCAGCCCAGGGGTGTGAACGTGGCCGTTGCATCTACTGTCGATAGCCCCGTCATACTAACCGCGCTCGATGCCATAAACAATGCATCGATATATCGCAACGGCATGTTGGTGCAGCGAGGCAGCATCAGTACGAAGGAGCCTAAAAATATAAAAAAGAGGAAGCTTGCCGAGAGTATGAGCGAAGGGTTGGTGCGCCGCCCAAGCAGCTGCATGACACCGTAACAGAATTCAGCTATCGAGTAAAGTGTCAGGACGGTAAAGAGAAAGCCTCGGCTGTGTAGAAAATGCAGGCTTTCATTTATCTGGCTGTCGCCATGAGGGAATATTACCGGGATGAGGGTGAGCAAGATAAGAATGTCGGCAAGACGCCTTATAAACAGGCTTTCTCCGAGAAATTTCCGAAAGCGCAAGACCACATTATATAGAATGGCGCCGATAAATATGCCTTGGGATATGTGGAGGACATGCATCAGCAGTTTGCGGTCAACACTCCCACTGTCGTAGCCGACATAAATCAAAAGGGCGGTGAGGCATACAAGCGAGGTGATGAAAACGACAACCCCCAACACCTTTGCCATGCCCTCGACTAAACCGTCGTAGCGTCGGCTCAAACGTGTCAGTCGCCCTCGAAACCGTGGGCCAAGCGACAATAGCCGCAGTCTTTTGTGTAATCCCTCAAACATGATATTATAACATTGCTCTTTGTCTGAGGGTTCACATGATTTATGGTCGGTGGCGGTAGGCTGTTGGGCTCATACCCATGACTTTGCTGAAAACACGCGAGAAATAATATGGGTCGGTAATGCCAACCTTGTGGCATACGCTGTTGATTTTCATATCGGTTTCATCGAGCAGCAAGCATGCGTGGCGTATTTTAAGCAGATTGAAGTACGATAGCGGAGAGTGGCCCGTGCGAGCTTTGAATACAGCCGAAAGATACGAAGGTGAGAATCCTGAAAACGACGATATTTCGGCAAGGGTAAGTGTGCGCTCTATGTTTTCGGTCATAAAATGCACGGTGGCATCGACAATGTTTTGCTCGTCGCTGTGGTTGCCCGCCCGACGGTATTCGCGCAAGTAGAGCAGAGTACCTAAATAATGGTGGAATAGCGACATTGCGTAGCGCAGACCTTCGATGTGATACCCCGAATCGAGAGTCCGATATATTTCCTCAAAGAGCAGGCCGCGGTTGTGTATTCGCGAGTTGATGCCCGGCTTGATCTGATGCGGCACGTTGCATCCGGCGGCGTAATGCGGTGCTAAATTGCCGCTGAAATGAATCCAGTATATTGTCCATGGACTATCTTCTTTCGCGCCATATGCATGCTTCTGACCTGCGGGGAGTATAAAATAAGTGTCTTTCTGTACCTCATAGTAGCTTTCACCGATTCGATACCAGCCATGCCCGTCTGTACAGTAGATAAATAAATATTCGCCGATTGGTTCGTTGCGCTCTATATAGTGGTTGGCTGCACAGGGATAATATCCAATATCGGTAATATGTAGCGACGATACTATGGCATCGTCTTTCATCATATCAACTATCATTTTAGGCAGAACGATAGAGCGTTGACCGCTAAAACCTTCTCGAACTTTAAGCATATTTTGAATTTTTCGCAAAGATAATCATAAAAAGTAATATTGTCCATGCTTTATTTAGTAAAATACATTTTCGAGCAGCGGTAAAGGATGTAATTTTGCAGTCACAGAAGAAAATCTTTTTTGACATACCATGAAAATCAATAAATCATTTATTTACTTCATATGCTGCGTTTCCGCCATGGGTGGCCTGTTGTTTGGCTACGACTGGGTGGTAATCGGCGGTGCAAAACCGTTTTACGAAGCATACTTTGCCATATCCGACAATCCCTCGAAGCAGGGGCTGGCGATGAGTATAGCTATTGCCGGATGCCTTGTTGGTGCAATGGTGTCGGGATTCTTTGCCGACAGGTATGGTCGCAAGCCATTGTTGGTGTTTTCGGCCATTGTATTCCTACTGTCCGCATATATGACCGGCGCAGTCGATACCTTTGTGCCATTCCTTATTGCACGCTTGATAGGCGGTGTGGCTATAGGTGTAGCCTCGGGCCTGTCGCCAATGTACATCGCCGAGGTGTCGCCGTCGGACACTCGAGGACGAATGGTGTCGATCAACCAGCTCACAATCGTACTCGGCATACTTGCAGCCCAAATTGTCAATTATCTCATAGCCGAACCCATGCCTGCCGGTATGGAACTGCCGCCTCTCGATTCGTGGAACTGTCAGTATGGCTGGCGATATATGTTCTGGGCCGAGGCTTTGCCCTCGATGCTGTTCCTGATGCTCGTCCTTTTTATTCCCGAGAGTCCGCGTTGGCTTATGATGAATGGTCGTGCGGATAAGGCATCGTCGATATTCACTTCGATAGGTGGTGGCGATTACGCAAAGGCCGAAATCGAAGCTATCGGAAAGGCAGATAAAGACCGATCGTGCGAGCGCGGTTTGTCGCTGACAGTTTTCCTGCGTAAACCGTATCTTTCGCTTATCGTGCTGGGTATTGTTATTGCAGTTTTCCAGCAATGGTGCGGTACCAATGTGATTTTCAACTACGCGCAGGAAATTTTTGCCAATGCCGGTTATGACCTTGGCGAGATGCTCTTCAATATCGTGCTTACAGGTGTTACCAACGTGGTCTTTACGATTGTAGCCCTTTTTGCAGTCGACCGCATAGGCCGCAAAAAACTCATGCAGCTTGACTCGGGCGGACTGTTTGCGATATACCTTACCCTTGGCACTTGCTATTACTTTGGCGTGTCGGGCTTTATGATGGCCGTGCTTGTAATGCTGGCCATAGCCTGCTACGCGATGACCCTTGGCCCGGTAACGTGGGTACTCCTGTCAGAGATATTCCCCAACAAGGTTCGCGGCATGGCAATGTCTGTCTGTACCTTTGCGCTATGGACCGGTTGCTTTACCCTTACCTACAGCTTCCCCCTGCTCAATAGTGGTTTCGGCAGCTACGGCACATTCTGGCTGTATGCGGCAATATGCCTTGCAGGTTTCATATATTTCAGTTCTAAACTTACAGAAACAAAGGGCAAGACCCTCGAACAAATAGAAAAAGAATTAACTCGATAATAATAGGTACAATGGTAAAAGCTTGGAAAGAAACAGTAGTCATACCGACATATGAAGTCGGTTCTCCGGAGAAGAATCCTATTTTTCTCGAAAATCGTGTATACCAAGGCTCTTCAGGCGTGGTCTATCCTTATCCTGTGATAGAGTCGATAGCAAACGAAAAGACCGACCACGAGTGGAATGCCGTTTTCATAGAAAATGAATATATCAAGGTAATGGTACTCCCCGAGCTCGGTGGACGCATTCAGATGGCTTACGATAAAATCAAGCAGCGTCACTTTGTATATTACAACCACGTAATCAAGCCCGCCCTTGTGGGCCTTGCGGGCCCTTGGATTTCGGGTGGCATAGAGTTCAACTGGCCTCAGCATCACCGCCCGTCGACATACATGCCTGTCGATTGCACTATCGAAGAGCATGCCGACGGCGCTGTCACAGTATGGGTAAACGAGTACGAGCGCATGTTCCACCAAAAGGGCATGGCGGGTTTTACACTTCGTCCCGGATGTGCATATCTTGAAATCAAGGGCGTGCTATACAATCCCACCGACATACCGCAGACATTCCTGTGGTGGGCCAACCCGGCTGTTGCTGTAAACGACCAATACCGGTCGGTGTTCCCGCCTGATATCAATGCTGTATTCGACCATGGCAAACGTGCCGTATCGTCCTTCCCTATTGCCACTGGCACTTACTATAAAATGGACTACTCGGCAGGTGTCGACATTGCCAATTACCGCAATATCTTCGTGCCTACAAGCTATATGGGTGTGAACTCCAAATATGATTTCGAAGGCGGCTACGAATTCGATACCGAGGCCGGTATGCTCCATGTTGCCAGCCACCATGTGAGTCCCGGCAAGAAACAGTGGACCTGGGGCAATGGTGATTTCGGACGTGCCTGGGACCGAAACCTGACCGACGACGACGGCCCCTATATCGAGCTTATGGCAGGTGTGTATACCGAGAACCAGCCCGACTTCTCATGGCTGATGCCCTGCGAAGAAAAAGAGTTTGTGCAGTACTTCCTGCCATATCGCGAGCTTGGTGTGGTAAAAAATGCCACCAAGGATGTACTCATGAACATCGAACAAATAGCCGATTCCAAGGTGTGTGTCAAGCTTTTTGCAACCAACCGTCAGGAGATAATACTGATTATAAAATCTGATCATGGCGAGGTGCTGTACTGCAAGGAACATACCTTGTCGCCCGAGAACGTGCTGATTCAAGATATCGATACAGCCGGTATAGACATTGAAAATATCACACTCGAAATTAAGAACGCGCAAGGCCGACGTGTCATGATATGGCATGCCGAACCCGATGACATTCGTCCCATACCCGATGCCGCCGATGCTGCTTTGCGTCCGGTCGAAATAAAGACCAACGAACAGTTGTATCTCACCGGCCTGCACCTCGAGCAGTACCGCCACGCCACATTCTCGCCTGTCGACTACTATGAGGAGGCTTTGCGCCGCGACCCCGATGATTACCGCTGCAACAATGCCCTCGGTCTGTGGTATCTGCGTAAATGCCGTTTCGATTTGGCTGCACAGTATCTTGCCAAGGCCGTAAAGGTGTTGATGAAACGCAATCCAAACCCCTACGACGGCGAGCCGATCTACAATCTCGGCCTGGCCATGAAATATCAGGGACGTTTTGATGAGGCTTACGACTATTTCAATAAAGCCACATGGAACGGCGCATGGCAGGATGCCGCATACTTTGCTTGCGCCAAGATTTCTTCTCTGCAAGGTCGGTATGAGGATGCTCTCTACGAAACCGAGCGCTGCCTGCGTCGCAATACGCACAACCATAAAGCCCGCGCCCTGCGTGCGGCCATGCTCTACAAGGCCGGCATGGTCGACGAGGCAATAGCGCTTTGCGATGAGTCGCTTGCTATCGACAGATTCAACTATGCCTCCTTATTTGTAAAATACATCATAACCGACGACAAGGAGTTGATTACCCTCCTTGCAGACCTGATGCATGGTTCGTCGCATAATTATGATGAACTGGCTCTTGAATTCTGTGATGACGGATTATACGAATATGCCGTAGAGGTGTGGAAAATTGCAGCAGCCCAAGGCGCTGTATCGTTGATGACAGAGTATTATCTCGGTTTTGCCCTGTTGCGTTCGGGCGATGTTTACAGATCACGCAATGCTTTCGCTGCCGCAAAAGTCGGCAATCCTGAGCTGGTATTCCCGAATTCGTGCTTCGCAGTCCTCGCACTCGACACAGCACTGTCGGTCGATTCCGACGATGCCAACGCCCACTACCTGCTCGGCAATCTCTACTACGATAAACGCCAGTACGACATAGCCTTGTTGCATTGGGAGGCCGCTGCCGAGCTGGCTCCGCAGTTCCCTACCGTATGGAGAAACCTTGCTTTGGCATATTTCAACAAACGACATGATGCCGACAAGGCACTCGAGTGTATGGAGCGTGCTTTTGCCCTCGACGAGTCCGACAGCCGCATTCTAATGGAACTCGACCAGCTGTATAAACGCATGAACATATTGCCCTACAAACGCCTTGAATTGTTTGCCAAGCATCCCGATCTTGTTGCCATGCGCGACGACCTCGTACTTGAGGAGATAACACTTCTCAACCAGACCGCACACTTCGGACATGCTCGCCAAAAACTCGACACCCACATTTTCCACCCTTGGGAAGGCGGCGAGGGCAAAGTGCCTCTGCAATATCAGATATCGCGAGTAGAGTTGGCCAAGATTGCCATTTCCGGTGGTCGTTTCGACAATGCAATCAACCTGCTCGACGAGTGCCTCGTATATCCGCATCACCTCGGAGAAGGCAAGCTCTACGGCGCTCAGGAGAACGATTTTTACTACCTGCTCGGTATCTGCTATCAGGCAAAAGGCGATGTGGAAAAAGCTCGTGAATGCTTTACCGAAGCTACTCTCGGCCCCACCGAACCGGCTGCGGCAATGTATTACAACGATGCCAAGCCCGACAAGATTTTCTACGCCGGCCTCGCCTTCCGCGCACTCGGTATGGAAGATAAAGCCCGCTCTTATTTCAACCGCCTTGTAAGCTACGGCAAGCAACACTATCACGACAAGGTGCAAATGGACTATTTCGCGGTATCCCTCCCCGACCTTCTTATATGGGACGGCGACCTCGACCTTGCCAACCGCAAGCACTGCCTCTATATGCTCGCCCTCGGTAGCTATGGTCTGGGCGATACGAAGCACTCGCAAAAGTACATCGGCGAACTTGTCGATCTTGATTGCAATCACCAGGGCGCTCAAGCTTTCGCTTCTCTTATAACACTATGTGAAAAAGTATTTTAAGCAATGAATATTATATCGAAAGTATCAATACTGCTGTCTGCAGCTCTCTTGTCGACAGGCATCGTCGATGCCGCCGTGCCTCAAGTATCGTGGGACGCGAAAAGCCTCATCGTCGACGGCAAACGCGTGATGCCTGTAATGGGTGAGATTCACTATTCCCGCGTGCCGCGAAGCGAGTGGGCTGCTTCGGTGAGGAAGATGAAAGAAGGTGGTGTAAATATAATAGCCACATATGTATTTTGGAATCATATCGAACAGAACGAGGGTGTGTTCGACTGGAGCGGCGACCGCAGCCTGCGCGATTTCCTGCAGGTATGCAAAGATGAAGATATGCCTGTGGTAATCCGTATCGGCCCGTTCTGTCATGGCGAGGCTCGCAATGGCGGTATTCCTGACTGGTTCTTTACAAAGGGCATAAAATCGCGTTCGGAGACACCGGAATTCCTTGCTATTGTCGAACGCTTGTACCGTCAGATTTTCACACAGATTCAAGGCATGCAATGGAAGGACGGTGGTCCGGTAATGGCATGTCAGTTCGACAACGAATACCGTGGGCACGGCTCATACCTAATGGCTCTCAAAAAGATTGCAACAGACATCGGCTATGACCTGCCGTTCTATACACGTACCGGCTGGCCGGAATTGAAAACCCCTGTGCCTTATGGCGAGATGCTGCCCCTCTATGGCGACTATGCCGACGGGTTCTGGGAGCGTTCTCTCAAGCCCACAGCAGGTAATTATTACAAGGCTTTCAATTTCAAAGGCTTCAGAAGCTCAACGGCTATAGCTTCAGAGCAAATAAAAGACCAGAAAGAAAAGATTACTGCCGGCGACGAGCAGTATCCCTACTTTACCTGTGAACTTGGTGGCGGCATGGTCACTGCATATCATCGCCGTCCGTGGATTTATCCTGAAGACGCATATTCTCTGGCGATTGTCAAGCTCGGCAGCGGAAGCAACCTGCTCGGCTACTACATGTATCACGGCGGAACAAACCCCGAGAGCGATATCTATCTCAATGAGGTACAGGCAAGTCCGGCAACGAACTACAATGATATGCCCGTCAAGACCTACGACTTCCAGGCACCCCTCGGCGAGTTCGGCCAGCCATATCCTCATTATTATACCCTGCGCAAACTGCATATGTTTATGAACGACTATGCCGAAACCCTTGCGCCCATGGAGGCTTCTTTCCCCATGCCGCAGGATATTAAAAAGGGCGACGACTCGCATCTGCGTTGGGCATACCGCTCGGCAGGTGACAGTGGGTTTGTGTTTATAAACAACTACGAGCGTCTGCAAAAACTTTCAGATAAGAAGGGAGTACGCTTCGATGTTTGCGGTGTCAAGTTCCCCTCTCGCGCCATTACCATACCTGCCGGTACGATGTGTATATTCCCTGTCAACATCGACGGCATCCGCTATGCAACGGCTCAGATTATAGCCCGCCGCGACGGCAAGGTTTACCTTGAGCAGATACCGGGCATAAAGACAGAAATCGCTGTCGGAGGAAAGGTTCTTAAGAATGTCAAGGCCCTCGGTACGGATAAGCCGGTCTATAAGAACATCTACCTGCTCAGTCCCGACGAGGCTGCTCATCTCTTCTTGGCTGATAAATCATCGAAGCCCGTTGTTGCCGGGAAACCTGTAGTGAAGAAGCTGGCAGATGCCGGGCCGTATCGCAAGATAACAATGGGTGTAAATAAGGTTGCAGAAGCTCCGCTCGACAAGGATTTCGATGCCGCTGCAGTCTATACAATCAGCAATCTTCCTGAGGGCGACCGCGACAATATGTTGCTGCAGATAAAATATCGTGGCGATGTTGCGCGTTTGTATTGCAACGGCAAACTTATCGACGACAATTTCTACAATGGCCGCCCGATGCTCTATGGCCTGTGGAGATTGCCTGCCGATGCCGACCAACTCGAATTGCGCATCTTGCCTATTCAGCCCGGTATGCCGGTGTATTTCCCTGCAGAGGCTGATACCACACCCGGCGAGGATGTGATTGATGTAAGTATTATCAACGCTGTGCCATGAAAAAATCTGTGCTTTTAGCCCTGGCTTCGTGCCTCGCTTTAAATACTTTTGCCGACGATAAAACTATCGACCTTGCCGGTCGCTGGGATTTCGGTTTCGGCGATAACAAGGTCTATAACGATATCATCAACCTGCCGGGCTCAATGCTGACCAACGGCAAGGGTAATGATGTCGATGCCGACACTAAGTGGACCGGTTCGCTATATAATCTCTCGTACTATTATAGCGATGCCATGGCGCAGTACCGCGAGAAAGGCAACATCAAATTTCCTTTCTTTCTCACTCCCGACAAGGAGTATGTAGGCAATGCATATTATCGCCGTAATGTGGAAATTCCGTCGGCGTGGAAAGGGCGTCGTGTGGTTCTACACCTCGAACGCCCCCATATCGAGACTACTCTTTTTGTCAATGGAAAAGAGGTCGGGCATCAGATGTCGCTTTCAACTCCGCATGAATATGATGTAACTTCGTTTATCCGTCCGGGTAAGAAAAATACAATCGAGGTGAGGGTGTACAACGGTGTCGAAAATGTCAATGTAGGTTCTGATTCTCACAGTGTAAGCGACCAGACCCAGGGCAACTGGAATGGTATCGCAGGCGATATCTACCTCAAGGCCGGACCAAAGGATTCTTACATACGCAATGTTCGTGTATATCCCGACGCCGCAGCTCGCAAAGCTAATGTGCAGGTAATACGAGGCGGCAAGTCGGCTAAGATAAGCAATGCATCTGTGACTGCTGTCTCCGACGACGGTGTAGATGTTTTCTCGGCCGCTTCTCCCTCTGTTAGCGGTGACACGCTGTCGTTTGTCATCGACATGGGCGACAAGATGAAGCTGTGGGACGAATTCTCAACGCCTTTATATCATCTTACTGCTGTACTCAACGGCGACACGGCTACTACGGCATTTGGTATGCGCGATATATCGGTCAAAGGGCGCGACATCGTTGTCAATGGTCGACCGGTGTATATTCGTGGCACGGTTGAGAGCTCTTGCTTCCCCCTCACCGGTTATCCCCCCACTGACGAAAAATCGTGGGCTGACATATTTGCCAAGTGCAAGGAATACGGTATCAACATGATTCGTTTCCATAGCTACTGTCCGCCCGAAGCAGCCTTTGCCGCAGCCGACAAGGCCGGTATCTATCTGCAGCCCGAAGGTCCGTCGTGGCCCAACCATGAGGTAAAACTCAATGCCGGTATGAGCATCGACAAGTACCTGCTCGACGAGTCTAAGCGTATCGTCGACCAATATGGTAATCATCCGTCATTCGTGATGATGGCCGCCGGTAACGAGCCGGGCGGCAACTGGGTGCCTTATTGCAATATGTGGGTTGGTGAGATGAAAAATTACGACCCCACCAAGATTTATTGCGGTGCATCGGTCGGTGGCGGCTGGGCTTGGGACGACGGCAGCGAGTTCCACGTAAAAGGCGGTGGCCGAGGACTTGTATGGAAAAACCGTATGCCCTCGAGTTGCGACGACTATAGTGCCGATATGAATCTGCCTCGTAATTTTAAACCGACCGATGCTCATCCTGTCAATACCGACCCTATCCTTGCTCACGAGCAGGGGCAGTGGTGCGTATTTCCCGACCTTGACGAAACTTCGCAATATACAGGCCCCTACAAGGCTCGCAATTTCGAGATATTCCGCGACCTGCTAAATAAAAACGGCATGGGCGGCATGGGGCGTAAGTTCCTGCTTTCGAGCGGTAAACTTCAGGCTCTGTGCTACAAGTACGAGATTGAGCGCAATCTGCGCACTCCGGGTTACAGCGGTTTCCAGCTACTCGGTCTCAATGACTACAGCGGTCAAGGTTCGGCTATCGAGGGTGTGCTCAATGTTTTCTGGCGCGAAAAAGGGTATATAACTGCCGATGAGTGGCGCCAATTCTGCAGCGAGATTGTGCCTTTGGCCAAGTTTCCTAAATTTGTGTTTTCGAATGCAGATACGCTTACTGTGCCTGTAGAGCTTGTCAACGCATCGGCCTCGGACTTGCCTGCCGCGCAGGTGAAATATACTATTTCCGACGACAATGGCAAGCTGTTTGCCGACGGTGTCTTGTCGGTAAGCGACATACCTGTCGGTAAGAACATACCTGTAGGCGAACTGTCTATGCCGCTCAACATCGTGGCAGAACCTACGCGCTATACCCTGGCTGTAGATGTGGCCGGTAAGGGCTACAATACATGGCAGTTCTGGGTATATCCTCACGAAGAAGTCAAGGCTGTTCCCGGCGATATCTATGCAGCCGATTCGCTCGATGCCAAAGCTCTCGAGGTCCTCGCCGACGGTGGCAAGGTGCTTCTTACCGCTGCCGGCAAGGTGACTCTGGGTAGCGATATCGTGCAGCATTATCTGCCTGTGTTCTGGAATACAAGCTGGTTCAAGATGCGTCCGCCCCATACCACCGGCGCTTATATTGATAAATCACATCCGCTCTTTGCTCGTTTCCCGACCGATGATTGGGGCAACCTCAACTGGTGGGAATTGCTCAATCGTGCGCAGGTAATGAATCTGCTCGAACTTCCGACCGATTATCAGTCGCCTGTTCAGCCTATAGATACATGGCATCTCAGCCGTAAACTCGGCATGATCGTCGAGGCCAAGGTGCTCAACGGTAAGCTTTTCATGACCACAATGGACATCAATAGCAAACCCGATACCCGCCTCGTGGCTAAGCGGATGAGAAATGCCATTATCGACTACATAGAGAGCGATGATTTCAATCCGGCAATGACTCTTGACCCGGCAGTAGTAAAAGATTTCTTCAACAAAAAAACTCCGCCGGTACTGATGTATACCGACGAATCACCCGACGAACTCAAACCCAAACTCAAATAAATCATCGAAAAGACACTCCCCGGAATCTGGTGATACAGTTCCCGGGGAGTGTTGTATAAAATTCAGTGCTCTTTACGATTTTATCTCGGTGAGGTATGTGTCGTTGTCGATTGTTCTTATCACTTTGCATGGGTTTCCTACGGCGAGGCTGTTTGCCGGTATGTCTTTGTTTACAACACTTCCGGCTCCGATTACACAGTTGTCGCCAATTGTCACTCCCGGCAGGACACTGACATTTGCACCGAACCACACATTGTCGCCCACGGTAATTGGTCGGGCGTATTCGAGCCCCTTGTTGCGCTCGGATGCCTCAAGTGGGTGGCCTGCGGTGTAAAAGCCGCAATTTGGTGCGATAAACACGTTGTCGCCAAAGCTTACTTTTGCGCAATCAAGGATTACGAGGTTGTGGTTGGAGTAGAAGTTTTTGCCTACGCTGATGTTGTAGCCATAGTCGCAGACAAATGGCTGCTCTATCAGTAAGTTGCCTTTAATCTCGCCTAATAGTTTGTGCAATAGCTCGGTGCGGGCTTGCATGTTTTTCGGCCGTAGTTCGTTGTAATCGCGGCAGAGTTCTTTGCAGTCCAACCGCTCGGCCATGAGCTGAGGATCGTAATTGGCATCGTAAATCATGCCTGCGAGCATTTTCTCTTTTTCGGTCATCGCTAACTCTTATTAATTGAGTCGTTTGAGTACGTCAATAATCTTGTCGCCAAGGTGGATAGTGTAGCCTTGGTTCATATATACCACGCGGTTAAAGGTGTCGGCAATCACAAATACCGGGGCGTCCTTGGTGTCGGCTTTCATGTTTTCGCTGAGGTCGCGGGCGATGTTGCCGTCAACGTCATAGCCGAAAACTGTATTCTTGGGTAGCTTGGCAAATGCTTCGTGCTTGAATCTGTCGGCCTGGCCTTTGTCGGCGAAAATGAGCATCAGTTTCACTCCCTGGCGGTCGAACTCGTCGGCTACCAGTGATAGGTCGTTGAGTGCATGCGAGGTCGGTTCGTGTCCGGGGGCTATAAGGCCGAGCACATAGTAGCCGCGTCCGGTGGTCGACAGAAGGTTGCGCTCTGATTCCTCTCCAATTCTATGATAAAGGTTTTCAGAATTAAAACTGCCGATAACTTGAATTTGTTGATTGTCGCTGCGAATGGTCAAAGGTACGGGCACGATAGCTTTGGAAGCCTCGAAGAAAACCGCACGGGCGAGGACTCCTCCGTTGGCAAGGCGCTGTCCGCTCACAAGCATATAGTAGCCGGGGTCGACCATCGAACCGCCCTTGAAGGTCTTGCTCCAGGGGGTGAAATCATCGTATGCAAGCTGCTCGGGAACTCCTTCGCTTATGCGCGATAGTGAGAAGTTGGCATAGTATTTGGGATCGTCGACTGCTGCGCCTTTGCTATGATACCTCAAACGCAGGTCAACCTTTTTGCCGGTCTTGGGTTCGACGCTTTTTTCGAAGACTACAGGTGTCCATGTGCGGTTGTCGTCCGAGTACTCAAGGTTTCCGGTAATAGGATCAATGCGTGCCGGGATACCGCACGAACGAGCCATGGCTGCGAATAATATGTCGCGCGAAGTGGCATCGATATCGTGTTTGTGACGCCATGCCGAAACCGGGCTGATACGGAGACGGCGAGGATTGCGGCTGTCGGATACCTGGATGCTGTCTTTGATAAATTCTATCAGGCGTTTAGGATTGGCCCTGAATTCGCTTTTCTGCGCATGACTTAGTACCGTGTTGAAATATTTTTTGTACGGGTACAGTTCTTCGTTGGCTACGCGAGGGTTGAGCACGTAGTTGGCAAACATCACAGTGTCGCCGGTCATGTGAGTGTGAAGGAAGTTGTCGGCGAGTACGTCGTAGCTTACATCGCGCAAGTCTTTTTCCGACAGCGATTTCAGCAGGTCTGTGGCTCGGCGGGGCGAGAGTTTCGAGGCATATGCAAGGAATCGGCATATGGTGTCGTGGTTGCCATAGGCCAAGGGTAGAAGCTTCGCCATGAGCTCTGCATCATAGCCATGTTTCCGGGCGAAATCGTGTGCCTTGTCGGTGTCGAACATTGTTGCCATATAGGCATTGCGTATTGAGTCTTCATATGCTTTGCAGCGGTCGTTGAGTGCGGTAGCCTCGGCAGACGCATGCGGTAACGTTGCCGACTGGGGCGGGGGGATGAGGTCGAAGTCTACAGCGAAATTATCGCCAATGCGGTGGTTGAGGGTGACGGTAAAGATACTGTCTTTTCCGGCGGTCATCTTCTCTATTCCGAAATTATTGCCGTCGGTGGCCCATATCACCATGTCGCCACGACCGACTGTTACCTCGGCCATGCCTAAGCTGTTGGCTCGGCGTGTTGCTACAGGGTAAAATTCTGCATAATTATAAAGGCAGTACATTATCTTGGCATCTTTGGCCGCCGTTCCGTCGGTATTAACAGCTTTTACACGGGCTTTGACTGTCGGGGCATAGGTGGGGGTAACGTTTACGAGCGTAAAGTAGGGCGATGAAAACAGTACTTCTTCTTCGCCGCCATATCGACCGTCGGTACGTGTACTCATCAACATTCCGCGCGATGCCGGAGCGTTGAACCAAGCCATATTCAGCTCAGGCTCAGGCTCGCAGCCACCGAGAAATTGCCACTTGCCGTCGACAAATACTTCTACCCATGCGTGGTTGTCGTCGGTATGAGCCCAGCGCGGTGTGTAGACTTGGCGGGCAGGGATGCACACCGATCTCATAGCAGCCACGACAAATGCGCTTTCCTCGCCGCAACGTCCCCATGATGTGCGCATTGTTGCCAATGGCGAGGATGTGCGGCTGTCCGAAGGACGGTAGGTTGCCTTTTCGTGCGCCCAATGATTCACTTCGAGGGCTGCATCGTGGAGCGACAGGTTTTTTACCCTGGGGGCAAGTTCGTTATAGAATACCGTGCGGCACGAGTCAAGCTTTTCGTTGTTGGTGCGTACAGGTAATACGAAATCAAAAAAGAGGGTATCGCTGATTTCACTTCCCCAAGGCATTGTAGCCTTGGCTTTTAGCGACATCCGCGCATTGTCTTCGAAAAACTTATAGGAATAATCGAGCGAATCGGGCAAAGACATTCGTGAGTAAAGGCTGTCGACGGCCTGGTCGACAGTGATTGATGATGCCGTCAATGATCCCAGGCCTATGGAAATAGCAAGAAATAGGGCTTTAGACATGATTGATTCGGTTAATTATTGTTCGTATTGTGTCGGAATCGGAAGATGAGCTGCCAGCTCTGCACGATCCGTGTATTTCTGTGGCAGATGTTGTTTCTATCACAGTTGCGGCATTGTCGGCATTGACTCCGCCTCCGGGGAGAATGATTATACGTCCTGAGGCAAGTTCTACAAGTTGCTTAAGGCCGTCGATTCCTTCGACTACATTGTCAGCTCCGGCAGAGGTGAGAACACGGTCATAGCCGAGGGATATCAACTGCTCCAAAGCCTCGACGCGGTTTTTACAGTGGTCGAATGCGCGGTGAAATGTAATCGACAGTCCGTGGCTGTGCGCCCGGGCTACGGCTTTGCTTGCAAATTCGATATCGATGTCGCCCTCGGATGTTAGAGCGCCTACTACGGCTCCATTACATCCTGTAGAAGCAACGGTATCAATGTCGAGAAGCATTGCCGCTTTTTCTTCGTCACTGTATACGAAATCGCCTTCGCGTACACGGATGAGGACGTTGATTGTATTTTTGAATACCTTTCTTGCCACAAGCATCATGCCTGCGGAGGGGGTAACTCCGCCTTCGCCGAGCACTGCACATAGCTCTATACGGGATGCTCCGGCTGTAGCGGCGGCGCATACACTGGCGATGTCGGCGCAACAAACTTCGAGAATCTTTTCCACTTGCAAAACTTTTGAAATTTAAGTGCAAATTTACACATTTTTTCATTAAATTTGCGCTCTAAACATTAGTGCAATGAATCATATACTCGAAAAAGAATATTTCTCGGCAAATGTGGTGAAACTTGTGGTTTCTGCGCCGGAGGTAGCCAAGGCTCGTAAGCCCGGGCATTTCGTGATAGTACGCTGTGGTGAAGGCGGTGAGCGAATACCGCTTACAATCGCTGATTCAGATTCCGAAAAGGGTACGCTCACTCTCGTAGTACAGGCTGTCGGTGAGTCTACGCGCAAGATTTGTGCCCTCGAAGCCGGCGATGAACTAACCGACCTCGTAGGCCCTCTCGGACGAGCAACCGATATCGGTCGCCGCGACGGTACGGTTGTATGCTGTGGCGGTGGTGTAGGCGTGGCTCCGTTGCTGCCTATCATCAAGGCCATGAAGCAAGCCGGAAACCGCGTGGTGAGCGTGCTCGCTGCTCGCAACAAAGACCTCATAATACTTGAGGACGAGGTGCGCCGTTGGTCTGACGAAGTTGTGATTATGACCGACGACGGAAGCGCCGGACGCAAGGGTCTTGTTACAGACGGTGTCGAGGAGGTGATCAAGCGCGAACACGTTGGCGAGGTTGTTGCCATTGGACCGGCAATCATGATGAAGTTTGTGGCCTTGCTGACAAAGAAATACAACGTGCCTACCATTGTGTCGCTCAATACTATCATGGTCGACGGCACCGGTATGTGCGGTGCTTGCCGCGTGAAAGTCGGCGGCAAGACTCGCTTTGTATGTGTCGACGGCCCCGAGTTCGATGCTCATCAAGTCGACTTCGACGAGATGATGATGCGAATGAAAGCTTATTCGTAATTACAAGAGGATATAGATTGTAAAGCAATGAATCAGACAGATATACAGGGTCGCGACACGGCATGGCGCGAAGACCTGCGCAAGGCCATGACGGCCAAGGAACGTGCCGAAATACCTCGAGTTGAAATGCCTATGCTCGACGGTGACTACCGCGTGACCTGCAACGAGGAAGTGAATCAGGGACTTAGCCTCGAACAGGCTAAACTCGAGGCTACTCGTTGTCTTGATTGTCCCAATCCGACATGCGTTGAGGGTTGCCCTGTAGGAATTCATATTCCCGATTTTATCAAGAATATCCAGCGTGGCGACCTTCATGCCGCTGCTGCGGTTTTGAAGTCGACAAGTGCTTTGCCTGCTGTTTGTGGTCGTGTATGCCCACAGGAAAAGCAGTGCGAGAGCCGCTGCATCTATAACAAAATGAAGAAGGCTCCTGTGGCTATCGGCTACCTTGAGCGTTTTGCAGCTGATGCCGAAATAGCTCGTGGCGAAAGCATCGAAGCCCCTGAGATTGCATCGAACGGCATCCGTGTAGCTGTTGCCGGTTCCGGGCCTGCAGGGCTGTCGTTTGCCGGTGAAATGGCTCGCAGAGGTTTTGAAGTCGATGTTTTCGAGGCTCTGCACGAAGTTGGAGGTGTGCTGAAGTATGGCATACCCGAGTTCCGACTTCCTAACAGCATTGTCGATGCCGAGCTCGACAGCCTGCGTCGTGCCGGAGTGCGCTTCCATACCGATACTGTGATTGGCAAGACTCTTTCTTACGACGACCTTCTCAACCAGGGCTTCAAAGGCATATTTGTAGCTTCGGGCGCAGGTCTGCCCAGGTTTATGAATATCCCCGGCGAGAACTACTGCGGAGTGCTCTCGAGCAACGAGTATCTGACCCGTATCAACCTTATGGGCGCAGGCCGCCCGGGCAATGACACCCCGGCCCCAATGGGTAAGCGAGTGGCTGTAATCGGTGGTGGCAATACCGCCATGGACTCGGTGCGCACAGCCCGCCGTATGGGTGCTGAGAGGGCAATGATTATCTACCGCCGCAGTGAGGCTGAGATGCCGGCGCGTCGCGAGGAGATAGAACATGCCAAGCAGGAAGGTGTTGAGTTCATGACTCTTGCCAACCCGGTAGAGTATCTTGCCGACGAGCGTGGCCGCGTGCGTGCAGTGCGTGTGCAGCGTATGGAGCTTGGCGAACCCGATGCTTCGGGTCGTCGCAAACCTGTGCCTATCGAAGGTGCTATTGATGAAATCGAAATCGACCTGGCGATTGTCAGCGTTGGTGTTTCGCCCAACCCCCTTATCCCCGACAATATCGCCGGCCTCAATGTAACAGACCGTGGCACAATCGCAGTAGATGAAAATCACCGGTCGTCGATACCGACAATCTATGCCGGTGGCGACATCGTTCGTGGTGGTGCAACGGTGATTCTCGCCATGGGCGACGGTCGTCAGGCTGCCGCAGCTATGGCCGACAAACTTATTGCAGATGCAGGTATTTAAATATCTTGTCGCCGCATCCGCAGCCTTTGTGCTAGTGGCTTGCGGCGACAAGTCGTCAGATAACCGCAAGCACCTTGCTGTCAGTATTGAACCTCAGCGTAGTATTCTCGAGCAGATTGCCGGGCCGTCGTTTGAGGTGACAACCCTTATGGGCCGAGGTGCCGATCCCGAAACATTTGACCCGTCTACGGCTCAGAGGCTTGCTGTAGATGAGGCCGATGTGTATTTTGCCACCGGCGTACTGCCCTTTGAGGAGCGCTTGAAGGAGTCGTTGGGCAATGGTACTGAGTACATAGAGACGGTAGGTAATACCGAGTTGATTTATGGCACGCACGGCCACGACCATGGCGACGCAGACCATGGCGATGAGCACGGTCATATGGCGGTAGACCCGCATTACTGGAGTTCGATCGACGGCGTGAGGCAGATTGCCGATGTAATGGCTGTGGCTTTGGCCAAACAATATCCTGACAGTAGCGAGGTTTTTGATGCGCGATTGAAAAGCTTCAAGCAGGCTGTAGACAGCATTGAAAATTATGTGGCCGGGCGCATCGCACAGGCCGACAGCCGTGTGTTTGCAGTGTGGCATCCTTCGCTAAGCTATTTCGCTCGCGAGTTTGGATTGGAACAGTTAGCATTGGGCTCGGAGGGTAAAGACCTCTCAGCCAAGGCTCTTGCCGAGGCTATTGAGCATGCCCGCGCCGATAGTGTCGAAGTGTTTTTTTACCAGCCCGGAGTCGATTCGCGCCAGGCCGAGGTGATGAACGAAGGTATTGGCTCGCGACTTGTACCGGTATATCCTCTTGCCTATGAATGGCAGGAGCAGTTAAAAATGATTGCAGATGAAATTGCCAGGCCATAGCGACCCTTGCCGATGCGGTGCGTGCTGTCATCACGACGGTGCCAAGCCTTTGCTATCGTTGTGCGATGTGAGTTTCTGTCGTGACAACAAACTGATACTCGATAGTATAAACTTTACTGTCGACCGTGGTGATTTTCTTGCTATCACCGGCCCTAACGGTGGCGGCAAGACTACCTTGCTGCGCCTTATTTTAGGTCTGCTCAAACCTGATAGCGGTAGATTGGTATATTATGGAGCAGATGGCAAAGAGATGCCGCATAATGATTTCCGGCCAGGTTACCTGCCTCAGAAAAATAGTGTCGATTCGCATTTCCCCATTACGGTTGAGGAAGTGGTTGCATCGGGACTTTTAGGAATAAAAGACCTTGATAAACACGAGAAGCGGGGCAGGGTAGACGAAGCGCTCCGCCTGATCGAGCTTGGTGACCTTGCTTCGCGCCCAATAGGTCGTCTGTCGGGCGGTCAGCTGCAGCGAGCCTTGCTGGGGCGTGCAATTGTGGCGCGGCCTGATGTGCTGATTCTCGACGAGCCGTTGAGCTATCTCGACCGACATTTCGAGGAGCAGCTTTATGAGATATTGTCGCGCATAGCCAAGGATTGTACGGTGCTGATAGTGAGTCATCAGATATCCAAAATCGATGCCCTCGCCAACCGCCATGTGATAGTAGACCACGGCCTCACCGAGTGCACCCGCCACCACCACTACACACCGGTCACCTGCGCCGACTGATAAATTGTGGTCGGAATTGCAGACCGTCTGCGCATCAAACACCAAATATAAAGCATAAAAATCGGTCCGAGAGGGCCGATTTTTGCGCTTTTATTTGGGGTTATTTCATTTTGTGCGACGAAATATTTCGTCCGAATTTTGGTCGTTGGAATAATATTTGTAACTTTGTCACCGTAGTAATAATTACTGTGGTAATAAAATATGAAATTCTATAATCGGACAAAGGAAATAGAGGAGCTGAGGCGAATTCAAAGTCGCGCTTTTGACTCCCGCTCGAGGATGACCGTAATAACCGGTCGCCGTCGCATTGGCAAAACTTCGCTTGCTCTGCGAGCCACGCAAGGCGAGGAACCTACGGTATATTTATTCGTCGGAAGAAAAAACGAAGCAGCATTGTGCGAGGAGTTTGCCGGGCTAATCTCGACAGCTCTCGCTTGTTACGTTCCGCCGGAGATTAAGACTTTCAGGTCACTGTTTCAGATGTTAATGGAACTTGCGAAGACTCGTAAGTTTAACCTGATTATCGATGAGTTTCAGGAGTTTTTCAATATCAATCCGTCGGTTTATAGCGATATGCAGAATCTATGGGATTCATATCGAAACGATACTCATGTCAATTTGCTCCTTATGGGTTCGGTGTATTCGATGATGCACAAGATTTTTGAGAATTACCACGAACCGCTATTTGGCAGAGCGGATGCTATGATACGTCTTAGCGGATTCGGCACTGAGACCATGAAAGAGATTATGCATGATTTCCGCCCGGATTATACAAACGACGAATTGCTTGCATTATATACCGTTACCGGTGGCGTGCCAAAATATATCGAGTTGCTATGCGACGACACCGATTTATCAATCGAAGGAATGTTTGATTATATAGTCCGAGAAAATTCACTGTTTGTAAACGAAGGACGTAACCTGCTGATTGAGGAATTCGGAAAAGATTACGGATTGTATTTCTCGGTGTTGAGTTGTATCGCATCGGGGATTAATACGCAGGGGGCGATTGAAAGCGCCTTGGGCGGTGTGACTGTGGCCGGTCATCTGAAACGCTTGATTGAGGACTATTCGCTCATCAAGCGAGTGCGCCCGATTATGTCGAAGCCTCGTTCGCAAAATGTGCAGTATGAAATCACAGATAACTTCCTACGGTTTTGGTTTAACTATTTTGACCGCAACCAGACCTTGGTTGAACTGAACAACTTTGAGCATCTTCGTCAGATTGTAATTTCTGATTACACAACATTCTCGGGCCTTGCACTTGAAAAATGGTTCAAGATGAAGATGATGGAAAGTCATCAGTACTCAGATATAGGCTCGTGGTGGGAGCGCAAGAAGGGTAAGGAAGCTAATGAAATAGATATTGTGGCTCTCGCAATTGACGGAAAGACGGCCATAGTAGCCGAGGTTAAGCGACAACAGCGCAACTACGACCACAAGGCATTTATGGATAAAGTAGATTGCATTAAAACGAGTATCCTGTCGAAGTATCAAATCGAGACCCGCCTTTATACTTTGGATGATATGTAGATATTGCTTTCTGCCTTATGGTTGGGCTGATGGCTTGCTAAAGCTGGGCGCTTTGTGGTGATAGGGTTCGGTTGTGGCTTTGCACGGGGTTTTGGTAGTTTAAAGTGCTCTTTTTTCTTTTTTTGCAGTTTAATTTTGCGGTTTGTTTAAAAGTGATTATTTTTGTGCTTTGAAAGGTCTATGCTGCCGCATTGCCTTAAATCAGATACTGAAAGAATTAATATCATATATCGATATATCAATTATTTATGGCAGAAAATAGAGAAAGATTATTCGACCAGTTTCCCGAGGTAAGCTACGCAGAGTGGCGTGCCAAAGTAGAGGCCGACCTCAAAGGGGCGGACTTCAGCAAGAAGCTGGTATGGCGAACCAATGAAGGCTTTGATGTACAGCCTGTATATCGCGCCGAAGATATCGCCGATTTCAAAACGACCGACTCACTCCCCGGTCAATACCCCTATGTACGCGGTACTCGCACAGAGAATGACTGGCTTACCCGCCAGGATATCATCGCCGAGACTGCCGAGGAAGCAAATGCAATAGCACTCGATGTACTCACCAAGGGTGTGACTTCGCTTGGCTTCAAGGTTGCCGCTCCCGAAGACCTTGCAGTATTGCTCAAAGGTATCGACCTTGCAAAAGTAGAGATCAATCTCACATGCTGCCCCGGAAAGGTAGTAGAAGTTGCCAAGGCGCTTGTTGCAGCAGTAGCAGCAGCCGGAGCAAACGATACTTTCCGCGGTTCGATTGATTACAATCCCCTTCGCCGTCAGTTCCGTCATGGTGTAGAGGGTGTTGAAAGTGCAGAAATCGCTGCCAAAGCCGCCGAATTGCTCGATGTAGTAGCACCTGTGGCATCGCTGCGCTGCCTTGCCGTAGATTCAGACATTCTTGCCAATGCCGGAGCTTTCATCTATCAGGAACTTGGCTATGCACTGGCCTGGGGTGCACAGTGGATGACACTGCTTACCGAAGCCGGCCGCAACGCCGACGAGGTTGCCAAACGCATTAAATTCAACATGTGCGTATCGAGCAACTTCTTCATGGAAATTGCCAAATTCCGTGCCGCCCGCATGCTTTGGGCTCAGATTGTGAAGCAGTATGGTGCCGACGAGGCCGCAGCCAAGATGCTGGTCAACGCTACCACATCGCGCTTCAACCAGACTATCTACGACGCACACGTAAATCTGCTCCGTAGCCAGACCGAGACCTTCTCGGCATGTGTTGCCGGTGTAGACTCGATTGTGACCACTCCCTTTGATACACCTTATAAAACCCCCGATGCATTCTCAGAGCGCATCGCCCGCAACCAGCAGTTCCTTCTCAAAGAAGAGAGCCACATGGACAAGGTTGTAGACCCCGCCGGTGGCAGCTACTATGTAGAAGAACTGACTGTGGCTATCGCTAAAGAAGCCTGGAAACTCTTCCTCGCAACAGAAGAAGAAGGTGGTTTCTTCGCATGCACAGGCGAAGGCAAAGTACAGAAGGCAGTGAACGCATCGTGCGAAAAACGCCACACTGATGTAGCCCGTCGCAAAGAGATATTGCTCGGTACCAACCAGTACCCCAATATCAACGAGAAGGCAGCCGGCAAAATTGAGACCAGCGGCTGCAAATGCCACTGCGGCTGCGGCCACGAAGACGGCCCCAACGCCCTTATCAACAAGCGTGCGGCAACCGATTTCGAGGCACTTCGTCTTGAGACCGAGGCGGCAGCAAAACGCCCCAAAGTGTTTATGCTCACTATCGGCAACCTTGCCATGCGTCTTGCCCGTGCGCAGTTCTCGACAAACTTCTTCGGCTGCGCAGGCTACGAAATCATCGACAACCTTGGTTTCAATACCGTAGAAGAGGGTGTGGATGCCGCACTTGCCAAAGACGCCGACGTGGTGGTAATCTGCTCGAGCGACGACGAATATGCCGAACTTGCTCCCGCTGCTTACAAATATCTTGCAGGCCGCGCCGAGTTTGTAGTTGCCGGTAACCCCGCTTGCACCGAAGACCTCAAGGCCGCCGGTATCAACGACTTCGTACACGTACGTTGCAATGTGCTCGATACCCTTCGTGATTTCAACAACCGTCTTCTCAACAAATAGTCACAGACCCACACTATGAAACCCGATTTTAAGAACATAGACATTATCTCCGGGCTCTGTGGCGCCAAGCCCGCTGCCACAGCGACCGAGGAATGGGACACCCCCGAACGTATCCCTGTAAAACCGATATATACCAAGTCAGACCTTGAGGGCCTTGAGCATCTCAACTACATGAGCGGTATTCCACCGTATCTTCGTGGCCCGTACAGCGCCATGTATCCCCTCCGTCCCTGGACTATCCGCCAGTATGCAGGTTTCTCAACCGCTGCCGAGTCGAATGCCTTCTACCGTCGCAACCTTGCCGCCGGTCAGAAAGGTCTGTCGGTGGCTTTTGACCTTGCCACACACCGAGGCTACGATGCCGATCACAGCCGTGTAGTTGGTGACGTAGGTAAAGCCGGTGTATCGATCTGCTCGATCGAAGACATGAAGGTTCTTTTCGACGGTATACCCCTCAACAAGATGTCGGTATCGATGACCATGAACGGCGCCGTACTACCCGTGCTCGCCTTCTACATCAACGCCGGTCTTGAGCAGGGTGCCAAACTCGAAGAAATGGCCGGTACTATCCAGAACGATATCCTGAAGGAATTCATGGTGCGTAACACCTATATCTACCCGCCGGAATTCTCGATGCGCATTATCGCCGACATCTTCGAGTACACCTCGCAGAACATGCCCAAATTCAACTCAATTTCGATTTCGGGCTACCATATGCAGGAAGCCGGTGCTACCTGCGATATCGAGCTTGCGTACACCCTCGCCGACGGTCTCGAATACCTCCGTGCAGGTGTCAACGCCGGTATGGATATCGACGCATTCGCACCCCGCTTGTCGTTCTTCTGGGCTATCGGCATGAACTACTTCATGGAAGTTGCCAAGATGCGTGCCGCACGTATGCTCTGGGCCAAGATCGTGAAGCAGTTCAACCCCAAGAACCCCAAATCGCTCGCACTTCGTACACACTCTCAGACCTCGGGCTGGTCGCTTACCGAGCAGGATCCGTTCAACAACGTAGGCCGTACCTGTATCGAGGCTATGGGTGCCGCCCTGGGCCACACCCAGAGTCTCCACACCAACGCCCTCGACGAGGCTATCGCCCTTCCGACCGACTTCTCGGCACGTATCGCCCGTAACACCCAGATTTACATCCAGGAGGAAACACAGGTAACCCGTGCAATCGACCCCTGGGGCGGTTCGTACTACGTTGAAGCGCTTACCAACGAAATCGCACACCGCGCCTGGGAGCATATCCAGGAAATCGAAAAACTCGGCGGTATGGCCAAGGCTATCGAAACCGGCCTTCCCAAACTTCGTATCGAGGAAGCCGCTGCCCGTACACAGGCACGTATCGACTCGGGTCGTCAGACTATCGTAGGTATCAACAAATACCGTCTTGACCACGAAGATCCTATCGATATCCTTGAAATCGACAACACCGAGGTACGCCGCGAGCAGATAGAACGTCTCGACGACGTTAAGGCACACCGCGACGAGGCCAAAGTGAAAGAGGCGCTTGCCGCTATCACCGAGTGCGTCCGCACTAAGGAAGGCAACCTTCTCGACCTCGCTGTCAAGGCTGCCGGTCTCCGTGCTACCTTGGGTGAGATTTCAGATGCCTGCGAAGAAGTAGTAGGCCGTTACAAAGCACAAATCAAAACTATCTCTGGCGTGTACGCAAACGAAACAAAACAAGACCCGGACTTCATCAAAGCACAGCAGATGTGTGAGGAATTCGCAAAACGCGAAGGCCGCCAGCCCCGTATCATGATTGCCAAGATGGGTCAGGACGGTCACGACCGTGGTGCTAAAGTTGTTGCTACCGGTTATGCCGACTGCGGCTTCGACGTAGATATGGGCCCGCTCTTCCAGACCCCTGCCGAAGCAGCCCGCCAGGCCGTTGAAAACGACGTTCACATCCTTGGCGTATCGTCGCTTGCCGCCGGTCACAAGACCCTTATCCCCCAGGTTATCGAAGAACTCAAGAAACTTGGCCGTGAGGATATCCTTGTAACCGCCGGTGGTGTAATCCCCGCACAGGACTACGACTTCCTCTATAAGGCAGGTGTCGCTGCTATCTTCGGCCCCGGCACACGTATCCCCCTGTCGGCAATCAAGATGCTCGAAATCCTCAACGAGGAAGCTTGATAAGAATAGCCAAGTCTGTGTAGGAATTGACCATACACAGGGCGGCAAACTTATTCTGATATAGAAAAACGGTACTTCGGTACCGTTTTTTTTTATAATTCCAAATCGTTTTTATAATTTTGTAGCTATACCATTCAATACAATTAAAATGAAGAAAATGATATTATTAGCAGTTCTCGTTCTCATCTTATTAGTAAGCATGGCCGGTATTTGCTTTGCCATGAGCAAGAATAAAACATATACGTCGCAACAGGAAAGTACAATAGAAATAGAACCGTTTGCATCGCGAGTCAGTAGGTTTTGGTCGTGGTTTGAAGAGCATCGCACAGAACTGGAATCCGTTCCCGAACGCGGTGAGAAAAACATGAGTGAACTCGTAGATAAACTTGCTGAAGGCATGCAGATTATCGGCGACGGCGTATATTTCAATGTAGGGAATAGAGAACTAACATTCTGCGTTGAAGAAAATACAGAATGCTACTATTTATACCCCTGGCTCGTAGAGTCTATGCCTGAATCATTGCGAGAAACCTGGACAGTCTATCCTTGTAAGCAGCCTGAGAATAAAACTGACTTTGATTTCGGAACAATAGTTCGTTAAAAAATTATTCA
>LUJM01000013.1 GCA_001689415.1 Bacteroidales bacterium M2
AGGACTCCCTGATTATGAGTCAGGTGCTCTAACCAACTGAGCTATAGGACCTTAAACGCGTCTTGCGACGTTGTTTATTTTGCGGAGCGACCGAGATTCGAACTCGGGATACCCTTTTGGGGTATACACGCTTTCCAGGCGTGCCTCTTCAGCCACTCGAGCACCGCTCCTCGGTTTTTCGACTGCAAAGTTAATAATATTTTTTCATATACAAGCGCTTTTTTCGATTTTTTTCTTGTAATTGCTTATTTTTTTATCTCATGATAGAGGAAGAAGAGAATGAGGATTAGTATGCAGTCGATTATAAACCGTTGCCTGGCAGATTTTTATATAGAGAATTGGCATATTTCAAAAGTCCGGTCTATTTCGATGCCTTGAAGTTGAAGACCGGGCGGATAATTGAATCAATCGTTACAGTATCGCCGATATTGCTTATGATTTCGTCGGCCGGTTTGTATACCATAGGCGATTCGTCGATGGTAAACTCATTTACAGATTCTGAATATATGCCGTTCATGGATGCTTGAAAATCCGACATGCTTATACTGCTGTATGCTTGCGTTCGGCTTAGGATACGACCTGCGCCGTGCGGGGCAGAGAAATTCCAGTCGGGGTTGCCTTTGCCTGTGCAATGCAGAGTGCCGTCGCGCATATTCAAGGGTATGATGCATCGTTCGCCGTTCATAGCAGATATGGCGCCTTTGCGAATCATATTGTCATCGCTGATATAATTGTGAACTGATTCGAATTCTTCTTCAACGGTGATACCCGGGAAGAATTTCAATAGGAGCAATATTATAAGTTTTCGGTTCAACACAGCCCAACGTTGGCACAATCGCATGTCGTGGAGATAGTTGTCGCGCATTTCTCCGTCGATATAGCACAGTCCGGCAGGCAGAGACGGTTCTTTGGCCTTGTAATCATTTCGCATTTTACAGAGCACACTTTGGAGTTCGCGGCGACGGCCTGCGGCTTTATATTCATCGATGGTTTGACGTATTTTTTCTTCCAGTTCGTCGGCTCCTTCGGTCAAGTGCCGTATTGCGAGACTTTGATAGATATCGGCAACCTGTTTGCCAAGGTTACGCGACCCTGTATGCACTACAACATACATATTTCCGTCGTTGTCTTTGTCGAGTTCGATGAAGTGGTTGCCTCCGCCAAGAGTTCCGATGGATTTATAAATACGTCCGCTGTCCTTTAATTCACGGTAGCAGTGTAGCTGCAAAACAAGTTGCTTTGCTTCGCGGTAGATTTCCATTTCGTCGCCCACAAGTTGCGGGAATCCAAATTTCTCTTCACGCACAATCATTCCTGAGGGAACATTTGCCAGAATATGTTCGTTGAATTTGTGATAGTCTATTTCCGGCATATTGCCAAGTTTGGCCACACGCATACCGCAACCAATGTCGACACCTACGATGTTGGGTATTACCTTATCGCCCAAATCTCCTGTAAAGCCAATCACGCACCCGGCACCTGCATGCACATCGGGCATTATTCGTATTTTTTTGCCGGAGAACACATCGATTGACAGCAATTGCTGTATTTGTTCGATTGCAGAAGATTCAATATTGTCGGTGTAAATCTTCACGTCGTATCCTTCTATTTCTTTCATAACTCTACAAATTTATCTTTTCGCTGCAAAGTTACAATGCCGTTGCGCAGTCTTTTTGCGCACTTTTCAAAGGTGTTGAAAAATGAGCAAAAAATTATTTGTAATGTTCTGCTGCCCGCGATACACTAAGGGCAATTTTTTCGCGAAATCCCGGGGGTGCTATTACCTCGGCGTGTCCTCCATAACCGAGTATCAGGCGCTCGAGCTCGTTATTGATGACAATTTTAAGCGATATCTGTATGCTTCCGTCCTTAAATCGCAGCTCGGTTTTTTGCGATTTGTGAAATGGCTTTGACTCTACATATGGGGCTTGTTGTCGGTCGATTTTAATAACCACTCGTCGAGCTTTGTCGCAGATCTGCTTTGTGACACCGATCGTGTCGTCGAAGAAATGCTCGGGGTCAAAATCAACACATTTTCTGAACGTATGCTCCTTATCGATATTAACAGAATGAATACGGTCGAGCGCGAAAATATTTACTTGGGGGCTGCGGTTCGATGCTTTCTCACATATCAGAAACCAGCGGTTACGATACTCTTTCAGCAAATATGGGTATACTATTATAGTGTCGGCCTGACGGGCTTTGAATGACTGATATTCGATTGCAAGGGTCTGTTTCTTTTTGACGGCTTCGTATAATATACCTATAAATTGTTTGCCTCGGTATCCCTCTACATGCTCCATATCTATAGCCCGAGTTGCCGCACCGGTGTGATGCGAAATCTGCTCGTTGAGTTTGCTTATAATGTCGATCGACGATGCCAGCTGAGGGAATCCCTGTAGCTGTTTGAGGATATCGAGTGCGGAATTGAGCGCATATAGCCCTTCGTCGTTCAGGGGTAGATGTGTGATACTGAAGTCGGGGTCTTCATATTCATAATACTTATTCTCGCGCACGACAATAGGGGCGTTGTACCCCAATCGGTCACTTCGCATCAGCGCAAGGTCGTTTTGAAATGTACGCCGACTCACTGGCGTGCTTCGCCCCTCGTATTCAGCCAATGCGTCGGTGCATGCGTCGATGAGGTCGTTGATAGTCCAGCGTCGATAGTGGTTTTGCAGGCAACGATCGATTGTGGAAATCCTGATAAGGGTAGAACGGTTCAGTGGCATTTCGGTATTTTTTTTACAAAAATATTAATTATTTCATCGCTGCGCAAATTAATTGCGCACATGCTTTGTTACTTTGCGCAAAAATTTTTTATATGGTTATAAACGGTAAATTTACATCTGCCGAAATCTTCACAGACAGTATCGAAGATTCGGCTCTGCAGTGGCTAAGCGCTCTTTGCGACCAACCTGCTCTTGAGCATCAAAAAATAGTGCAGATGCCCGATGTTCATGCGGGCACGCATTGCAATGTAGGCACAGCTTATACTATTGGTCAATACGTCAACCCCGACCATGTAGGCGTAGATATCGGATGCACAATATCAATGCACAAGCTTTCGACCACGGTCTGCGCCGACGACTTCGCATTACTCGACCACAGGATTCGCGAAGCAGTACCTATAGGCATGGAAATCTGCGATAAGAATACAATAAATGAAAGAGATTTGTTCAGATATATCAATACATATTATAATAAGGCCAGGTCGGCTGCGCCCGAACTTATACCGGACATAGGGCGTATTGATGCAAAATTCATATCCGATTTTTGTAGACGAGTCAAACTACAAGAAGGCGTGTTCTATAAAAGCATCGGCTCGCTTGGCGGTGGCAATCATTTCATTGAATATGGCGAGGAGCAAGATTGTGGCGAAGCCTGGCTTACGATTCATTGCGGGTCGCGTAATGTAGGCGCAAAAGTTGCTAATCACTGGCACAACATAGCCAATAATCCGCGGAAAACTGATTGTCTGGGCTATCTTAGCGGCGAATCATTGCGCGGATATTTATCAGATATGGCTATCTCTCAGGCATATGCAATCTACAATCACATGCTTATCCGCGACCGCATATTCTTGATTCTTAAGAAGCTCTGTAAGGCAAAATGCTTAGAATCAATATTTACAACCCACAACTATATATCGGTGACCGAAGAAACACCTATACTGCGCAAAGGCGCTGTAGATGCTTCCGAAAACCGATTGATTGCCATACCATTCAATATGCGCGACGGAATAGCCATTTGCCGGGGCAAGGGTAATAAGGACTGGCTCAATACAGCACCTCACGGGGCGGGGCGCTGCATGTCGCGCTCGCAAGCGAAAAAGCTGATTTACCTATCTGATTACCGCAACTGCATGGACGGTATATTTTCGACTTCGGTTGGAGAGTGTACTATCGACGAATCTCCCATGGCGTATAAACCGACTCAGACGATAGTCGAACAGATAAAGCCAACTGTGGATATTATTGCCATGGTCAAACCCAAACTAAACATCAAAGATTGCGGAAAATGAAAACTTATATACAAATTACAGCCGGGCGTGGACCGGTAGAATGTGCAAGAGTAGCTGCTCTCGTGGCAAAAGAAATCGTTGGTGCGATCCCCTCACTTCAGTTAATCGACTCTGAACCACATCATAACTACGACGACTGCTACATGTCGCTCACATTTGCGAGCGAATATCCGATCTCCGATGTTGTCGTCAAAGAATGGCAAGGCAGCGTACTGTGGCGCTCTACAAAAAATCCATATAGACCAAATCACAAACGTAGCAACTGGTTTGTGGGTGTCAAATTCTTTGATGAGGTCGAATTGCCCGAAATAAAACTTGAAGACATAACATATACAACATGCCGTGCCGGAGGAAAGGGCGGACAGAACGTCAACAAGGTCGAGACTGCCGTGAGAGCCATACATCAGCCCAGCGGAATATCAATTAAATGCTCCGACGAACGCTCGCAAATACAGAACAAGGCTCGTGCACGCGAGCGCTTGCTATTAAAACTCCGTGAACTAAACAATCAAGCAATAGCTTCGTCAAGAGAAATGCAGTGGAATAGTCACGACTCACTCGAGCGAGGCAACCCTGTGAAAAAATTTGTCGGGCCGTTGTAATGGATTTGCTTATTGATTTATGCGATAACGTCTTACGTTCAAATCTGCAATAAACTCCCGAGCATAGACAATATCTTGAGTACAGATTTTTGCAAATAGTCATTAAAAAAAGCAGCAAAGATTTTTGCATATAAAAAAATATTATTAACTTTGCAGTCGCAAATCGGTAATACGATTTATCCCGAGGAGAGATGCCGGAGTGGTCGATCGGGGCGGTCTCGAAAACCGTTGTACCCTCGCGGGTACCCAGGGTTCGAATCCCTGTCTCTCCGCCCTATGATAAAAGTCGAGATTCAACCCTCGACTTTTATCGTTTTTAATTGAATAGAACTCAGGAAGTTACACTATTTCGGGTCAGCGGATTTTTCCGGTGGGCGGTGGACGAGATCTCAAGTGTATGTCGTATCTTTGCGCAATGAAACCAGACAAACTGCTCAGAGCCATCCTGCCCGAAGTGTTGATAGACAACTTCGACATTGATCGATTTGAAAAAAGCGACACACGCTTCGATATATGGCTTGACGAGAAGAAGGAGCAACTTCGCGAAGACAAGTACAATAAAAACATCATCGCCCACGGTTTTGGAGATTACCACACCATACAGGATTATCCTATACGTGGACGTGCAACATACCTCCATGTGCGGAAGCGCAAGTGGCTGGACAAATCTACAGGCGAGATATTCAGTTATGAGTGGGACATATCCGAGTTCGACGGCACGAGGCTTAACGCCGAGTTCGTCGCTTTTTTAAAAGTACCGACCACCGTTCCGGTGGAATGAAATCTGGAATAACCGGAGGCATCTCTCCATACTGAGCGTTTATACATAATTTGGTGGCATATACGTTAGCTTCACAAGCAATGCAAGTACACAAGCCTTAGTTC
>LUJM01000014.1:0-11602 GCA_001689415.1 Bacteroidales bacterium M2
TGCAATCACTGAATGCATACGAACCAATTATGGTGACTGAGTTGCCAATACTTAATGATGTCAAGCCGCGGCACTTCGTGAAAGCTCTTCCACCAATTGAGGTGACGGAGTTGGGGATGATTACCGATGTCAAGCCGTGGCAATTATAAAAAGCTTGTATACCTATTGAAGTGACGGAGTTTGGAATGTCAACCGAAGTCAATCTGCTGTTTCCACCGAATCCATAATTACCAATTCCGGTAACTGTATACTCATTAACGCCATCCGATACTTTAGATGGTATTGAGACATTACCTGCACACCCATTTCCCGGGTAAGGACCAGGGCTTCCTTCCTTAGTAATACAGGTTTTCGCAGTCTCGTCGATTACCGTGTAGGTAAGCGTCTTACCCTCGTAAGTGTAGGTGAAATCGCGGGCAAGGATGCCGGATGGCAGCAGCATCACAAGAAGCATCAAGAGTAATCTGTACTTCATATAGATTATTATGTGCCGCAGTCATCCTCTCTTTGGCTTTGGATTGGCTTAAACGAAAAAAGCGTAGGAATCTGTATCAGTTACCGTCCTACACCTTGAGGCTTCTCGCATTGCCCTATTGAAGTCGGACGGCAACACGCAGAAGCCCACGCCAGTATATGCAATCAGTACTTTCGGCACTACCTCTCACGAAATATTGCGCCGAAAGCAAGATAATTACATATCCACGGGCATCTACCGTTGCTCAATCCTTGACTTCAATAAGAAATTTTGCGAGAATTTCAAGGTGTCAAGAATCAGCGCGGATAAACGCTTTCTTACTATGTCTATACACCCCACCGCACACGACCCCAACCAGGGCTTCTGCGATATGGTTGATGATTGCAAAATTAACAATTGTTTTTCTTTTATCCAAATTCTCAAGCAGTTATTTCAAAATAAAAATACAATAATTGAATTATCGGCGTGCTGTGCAAGAATTTTTGTAAATGACTGAAAAACCGTATCTTTGCACCATGATACGCAAATGGCTCATATGGTATTTGAAAGACGTCTCTTGGCCTACCGTGGCCATTGATGTCGCTATTATCACCGTGTGCACATTCTCTCTTTTGGGCTTGATATAAGCGACCGACTATTCGACACTGATGCCCTATGCCTGTTGCTCAACAAAGCTCGGTCTACAGCCACTGCTACCGACATTATGGCTTTAGCCATAGAGGCCGACATCTAACCGGCCCGAAGGCACTCAACCCATACAATTCCATACCGCAAAAAATCGGTTTTTGCAGTGTGGAATTTTATTATTAATTTTGCAGATTGAAAGAAACCGCCGCTCAACGGCACCAATCATACGTATGAAACTATATAACATAATCAACAATGCCATGGGCTGGCTATGCTTCCTGATAGCCGCTGTGACATACCTGCTCACAATCGAGCCTACGGCAAGTTTCTGGGACTGCCCGGAATTCATTCTCCAAGGATTCAAACTCGAAGTAGGCCACCCGCCGGGGAACCCGATATTTATGTTGGCGGCCAGATTCTTCATCACTCTTTTCGGTGGTACGGCAGCAAAAGCCGCGCTGGCGGTCAACTGCATGTCGGCCCTGCTTAGCGCCGCTACTATATTATTGCTATTCTGGTCAATAACACGCCTTATTCGACGACTCATCGTGCGCGACGACGCCACCGAAATCAATTGGTGGCAGATGTTGCTCATCATGGGTGGCGGTGTATGTGGCGCTTTGGCCTACACATGGAGCGACACGTTCTGGTTCTCGGCTGTCGAGGGCGAAGTATATGCGTTCTCCTCGTTCTGTACAGCCTTGGTGGTATGGCTGATGTTTAAATGGGAAAACCGTGCCGACCAGCCACACTCCGACCGTTACCTTGTGCTTATTGCCTATGTGATAGGTGTTTCGATTGCCGTGCACTTGCTCAACCTGCTGTGTATACCCGCGCTCGGACTCATTTTCTACTATCGCAAATGGCGCGATGTCAACGCCAAAGGCTCGCTAATCGCGCTGGCCGTTTCGTGCGTGATTGTAGGCGCTATCCTCTATGGTCTCGTACCGGGCTTTATCGAAGTGGCACAGTGGTTCGAACTGCTATTTGTCAACGGCTTGCACATGAGCTACAACATGGGTGCATTTATCTACGCAGTGCTGCTGGTTGCCGTGTTCATCATGTCGATCAAAACCCTCTACTCGGCCAAAAATCCCGGAGCAGCACGCCTGTGGTTCTTCCTCGCCATTGCAATGTCGGGCATGCCATTCATCGGCCATACAATCTGTGTAGGCATGCTTATCCTTGTGGCCCTCGCAGTATGGCTATGGGGATTCTGCTCCAAGATTCCGACACGCATTTTCTCGCTTATCGTACTTAGCATACTGGTTATCTTCATCGGTTATTCGTCGTACGCGCTTCTGCTTATCCGCGCGAGCGCCAACACCCCCATGAACCAGAATGCTCCCGACAACGTATTTGCCCTCGCTTCATACCTCAACCGCGAACAGTACGGCGACCGTCCGCTTTTCAACGGTCCGGTCTTCGCCGAAACTATCGTAGAGCAAGAATATCCCGCCGGATCAGGCAACTACTTCGTGCCTGTCGATGATTATGGTCGTCCTCAGACTCGTATTATCGACGGCTATATGCGCGACGAAAACGGGGCGGCATTCAACTCCCCCGAGCAAATCTACACCAAGGTTGTAAAAGACCACCCATCGCAGCACGACGAGTATGTGACCGAGGTAGAAAGGCCCGACTACACCACCATGAGCGACTTGCACATGCTGATGACTCGCATATACTCTGCCGACGAGCGCCATGTCGCAGGTTATAAGGCATGGGCCGGATACATGACCCCGGATATCAACGAGATACCGCGCCAGTTGCGTCAGAAATGGGCCGACCAGGGCTATGCCCCCAAATATGAGCTGATGCCCTATCTAACATCGCTCCAGCCGGTAACATCGGCTGTATACGCAGCTTCCGGCGAACCGGCAGGACAGACTGCCGTATGGAAACCCGGCTTCGACGTCAATCTGCGCTATTTCATTAACTACCAGCTCAATCACATGTACTGGCGATATTTCATGTGGAATTTCGCCGGACGACAGAACGACCTGCAGGGTAATGGCGAACCGCAGCGCGGCAACTGGATTTCGGGCATACCCGTAATCGACAACGCCCGCCTTGGCGACCAATCGGCATTGCCCGACGAGTTCGGCAAAGGCAACAAGGGCCACAACGTATTCTACATGCTACCCTTGCTCCTTGGCATTATCGGCTTGCTATATCAGGCTCTATACCAGCATCGCAGCAACCCCATGCGAGGCATACAGCAGTTTTGGGTAGTGTTCTTCCTCTTCTTCATGACAGGTATAGCTATCGTGCTCTACCTCAACCAGACCCCTGGGCAGCCACGCGAACGCGACTATGCCTTCGCCGGCTCGTTCTATGCCTTTGCTATTTGGATTGGCATAGGCGTTCCCGCTATCGGCATCATGCTGCGCGACCTGTTCAAATCTAAAAAACAGATCGCAAAGACCGACGACAGCGCCTCTGCAGACGAACCTCAGTGCTCAAAGGGCGTATTGATGATGTCGGCTGCCGTGGCATGCGTTATCGGCCTCATCGTACCACTGCAAATGGTATCGCAGACATGGGACGACCACGACCGCTCGGGACGCTATACAACCCGCGATTTCGGCTTCAACTACCTCAGCTCGCTCGATGACAACGCTATAATCTTTACAAACGGCGACAACGACACCTTCCCCTTGTGGTACGCCCAGGAAGTTGAGAATTTCCGTCCCGACGTGCGAGTAGTCAACCTGTCGTACCTCACAACCGACTGGTATGCCAACCAGATGAACCATCCCACCCTCGGCGCCGAGGCTATACCGATGACTGCCACACCTCGCGACTATGCCTACGAGCGTCTGGCCTACAACTTCATAGTGCCTGCAAACAGCGATTCTGTAGCGGCAATCGAAGCCCTGAAGAATCTCTACAGCAGCGATGCCGGAATCTACGGCTATCCCAAGACCCACTACCTTGCCGATACCAAGATTGTGATGCCTGTCGACCGAAAGGCAGCCCTCGAGCGCTATTCGTCGGGCGACACAGCTATCGACAGCGCATATATAGCGCCATATATCACTGATATCTTCACAGATATGTCGGCTTCATCGGGCGTAAACCAAAGCCGCGTGCTCTCGCTCGACATGATAGCAAACTCAATTGCGAGCAACTGGAACCGCCCGACATATTTTGCAACCACCGTACCCAACAGCTACTACCTCGGCCTCACCCCCTACCTCGGTGCATCGGGTCTGGCTTACGAGGTTACACCGTTCAAAAACAGCGTTTACAGTGTAACTGCCGATAAATCTTACCGCAAGATTGTAAGCGACTATCGTTGGGGCGGACTCGACCAACCCGGTGCTGAGAAACTATATCTCGATGAAACTGTACGCCGCATGGTATCGTCGGCACGTTCGGGCGTATACAGCGTAGTCGAAGACCTACTCGCCACCGGCGACCTGCCCGCTTCGGCCGAGGCTCGCAAAGTAGCCGAAGACCATGGCATGCAGGCCCCTGTAAACCGCTACGACATGGCCCGCCAGCTGCTCGACATCCTTCGCACAAAGATGCCGTCGTCGGTTAGCCCCTACGACAGCATGCTCGGCCTGTATATCTCGCGTGCATACCTTGAGCTGTATCTCGCCACCGGCAACACCGCCGACCTCGACGCTGCCGAAGCCGAGGCTGCAGTAGAGGCCGACCGCTACGCCCAGCTGGTGAAGTATGCAACCACTCTTGCACCCGAAGACCTCGCATTGATAGGTAGCGATGAATCCTACGGCATGCAATACCTCGGCGAAGCAGTATCGATCAAAAACTACGTCGACATGCTGCGCAAGGCATCTCCCGAGAAACTCGACGAAGTCAAGGCCGTGGTAGCATCGACATCGCCCGAAAGCGACCTGCGCCTTGCCTCGATACTATATATCGAAGGCTACGACCTCGCTACTCTCGAATCTGAGATTGCAGCATATCCCGAAAGCCAGCGTGGTATTGTACAGACGGCTCTCGACATTCTGCGACTGAACAAAGAACTCGATATCAACCCAATGACATACAGCAACGAGCTGATGCAGACCTACGGGTTTACACCTCAGCAGTGGATGTATGTACTGAATTAAAACAATATAGGGCCTTCGCTACATCCGCGCCGCGGGGTACGAAGGCCCTAACTATTTTTCTTCTACAAAATGTTGATCGAACAGCCACCACTACTCTACCGTCTGCTGTTTCCCGAAGCCATATGGCGCATCAAACGCCGCAGAGGTAAACCTGTGGTATATCTTACTTTCGACGACGGGCCTATACCCGAGCAAACACCATGGGTGCTCGACCTGCTTGACCGCTACAACATCAAAGCTACTTTCTTTATGGTAGGTGACAATGTTCGCCGACATCCCGAACTATTCGAAGAAGTGCGCCGCCGTGGGCACAGCTACGGAAACCATACCATGCACCACCTCCAAGGCATGAAAGTAAAGGCTATACAATATCTGCGTGATGTGGCCGAGGCAGACAAACTTATCGAAAGTCCGCTATTCCGTCCGCCTCACGGGCTCATTCGCTGGAAACAGGCCAAGGCCCTGAAAGAGCATTTCAACATTATCATGTACGACCTTGTGACTCGTGATTACTCGAAAAAACTCAATCCCGACGAAGTATTCGAGAATGTGCGCAAATACGCACGCAACGGTTCAATCATAGTATTCCACGACTCAATCAAAGCGGGCCAAAACATGCGTCAGGCACTGCCGAGAGCTATCGAATGGCTGCTCGAACAAGGTTTCGACATACAACCTATTCCCATGTGATGAGCGATGCCGTAATACAATGCGCTATCGAAGCCGGGGCTGTGGCTGCTGCATTTGCGCAATGCGGCCCGATAGAGCCTCGTTTCGCCGATATATACGACGATTGGTTAGTACGCGGAGCAAACGCCGGTATGGACTACATGGATCGCTACCGTGATATCCGCAACGACCCGAGGCTACTCCTTGAGGGAGCAAGGTCTATGCTGTGCTGCGCATTCCCCTACGGCCAATCTGCCGAAGACAGGTGCGAATTATTCAGCGACTACGCCGTAGGCGACGACTATCACGAGGTTTTAAGGCGCCGACTCGAACCTGTTGCCACTCTTATGCAGCAAATCGCACCCGGCTCTAACACACGTATTTGCATCGACACCGCCCCTTTACGCGAACGATACTGGGCCATGCGTGCAGGGGTAGGTTTTATAGGAATCAACAACCAGCTCATAGTACCGGGTATCGGCTCTAAAGTTTTTTTGGCCGAGATTTTGTGGACAGCCGAGGCCGAATACGGAAGCCCTGTCGCCAATGGCTGCGCACATTGCGGCAGATGCGTAAAAGCATGCCCGGGAGGCGCACTCGACGGTAACGGCTGTATCGACTGCAGGTCGTGCCTTTCGTATCTCACAATCGAACACCGGGGTGAACTGCCCGATAATCTGACTCTGCCCCACCGTATATACGGCTGCGACATATGCCAGGATGTATGTCCGCACAATAGCCACAACGTCGAGCCTTTAGCCGAATTTCGCCCGAGACCGTCCGTCAAGGCTCTGACTCGCAGTAAAATAATTGAATTGACCCAGACTGAATTCTCCTCTACATTCACACACAGCGCAGTCAAACGCGCAAAACTCGCCGGGCTACAGCGCAATGCCCGACGCACCAAAGAAAGATAAGGCCGGAATCACCAACTTTATCAACATCTTTCTGCTGCAACTCTTGCGCATATCCAACAGATTCACTATCTTTGTAAATGATAATATTTAATCAGTATCAAAGCAAATATGAGTAATTCAGATAATATGTTATCAGTATTAGATAGCTATTTTTTACCTAATGCCGATGACGTGGCTCGCAAGATTGCCAATGATTTCCGCAACAGGCGTGTGGAACGTGGCTTGACAAGGGAAGATGTCGCTGAGAAATCAGGCGTCGCACTCGCCAACATAACACGTTTTGAGCAGAAGGCCCTCATTTCACTCCAAAACCTGGTTCTTCTCGCAATCGCGCTGGATTACCTGCATGAAATCCGCGACATTTTCGCCTCGCCTAAATATTCAACCATGGAGGAACTCTCGCGTATCCGCAAAAACATGGGAAAGAAAAAAGCATACCACCGTAAACCCCGCCACAATGAAGAAGATTAACAGTCTCTCTGTAAAATACCATGACCGCAAAGTCGGCATAATGTCGCTAACTCCCGACAACCGTCTTTGTGTCTTCGAATACGACCGAGAGTGGCTGGTCAACGGTTTTAGCATCTCTCCATTGGAGCTCCCATTAGAATCCGGCATGTTTATCGCCAAGCCGACTCCGTTTAATGGCAATTTCGGAATCTTTGAAGACAGCCTTCCCGATGGCTATGGGCGTTACCTTCTCCACAAAGCCTTGTTGCGTGAAGGCATCAACGATTCCGACTTGTCGGCTCTCGACAGACTCAGCATAGTCGGAAGCGGCGGCATGGGTGCATTAACATACGCCCCGGTTTCAAACCTTGTGACCGATGAAACAGGTGAATTCGATGACTTCGACTTACTCCAGCAAAAAGCTTTAGAGGTGCTTAGCGAACGACAAGACGACGACGCACAGCTTCTACTTTTCAACAGTGGCAACAGCGGCGGAGCAAGACCAAAGGCAATTTTTTCCGACAACGAGGGACACTGGCTTGTCAAATTTCGGCACACCTATGATTCTAAAGACATAGGGACTCAAGAATACATCTACAACGAAACTGCACGAAAGTGTGGCATTACAGTTCCTGATTTTAAACTCGTTAACGGCAAATATTTTGCCTCGCGTCGTTTCGACCTTACCGATTCCGGCGAGAGGCTGCATACTGCGACAGCCGGAGCACTTCTCCGCATATCACTTGGGAACCCTGTTCTCGACTACAGTAATCTGCTTGCCCTTACAGGTTTCCTTACTCAGAATCACAAGGACGTAGAGGAGATGTATCGTCGAATGGTGTTCAATTATCTGACCGACAACAAGGATGATCACTGCAAAAATTTCAGTTTCATCGTATATAGCGACTCCGAAGGCAAATGGCGTTGGCACATAGCTCCGGCATACGACCTTACACTATGCGCTGAAGGCTACAATGGAGAACACGCCACATCGGTCAATGGCACCGGGCATCCGACGATAGCAGATTTTATAGCCGTTGGGACGGGAATAAGAATGTCCGAAACAGTATGTCGCAGGATAATCGAGGAGGTCGCCGACAATTGCAAAAATCTCATGCGCTACAAACTAAAATAACAGAGAAATATGCGGCCGGGATGCAAAATACAGACTAACTGAAATTTTTACAAATTTCGCTTTTCGGCTATGACTTTATCAAGGCATGGCTTGCATATTCACTTTAATTTTAGTAATTTTGCGAAGTAGTTTTTAAAACCAAAACATTAGGCTTCAAATCTGCATTTTACGAAAATAACTATTTTTGCTTTCTGATGAAAAAAAAATTGCTTAAAGCACTTGCCAATTCAAGTATCATTCAGGCATTCATCGCGAAACCTACACCCAAATGGATGGTTTATCTTGCCGATCTGGTACTGATTGCATTCAGTTGTCTACTTACTTTTGCGTTTGGAACACACCAGACCTACGGCACATCATTTATCTACACTCCCCTCGCCAGAGCGCTTTTTGAATTCATCACTTATGCAGTATTGGCATATGTCCTCGGTTCAAGCAAATACATCATCCGCCTTTCGGTGATCGAAGATGCCTACCGACTCGTGCTACTCATTGTATCAGCATCATTAGTACTGTCTACAGTATCACTCGGCACATATTTCGCTTTCGGATATCTATATTTCAGCATCTGGAATATCATTATCGTAGGCCTCATGGCTTTTGCCCTGATGCTAATAATGCGACTCTCGATAAAGTATTTCTATCTCCTCGTTTCGGGCGCTACCCAAAGCAAAAAACGCGTTATCGTGCTCGGCTCGGCTATCAACTCATTCTTCCTTGCCTCTGCTCTCAAGAGCGAGTTCGAAGGCCGTTTCGACCCCGTAGCACTGTTGAGCCTTGCATCAAAGACTCCCGACAGCAGCGTTAACGGCATACCCGTACTACCGTATAACCCCGACACCGTAGCCGAGATTTTCGAATATTACAAGTGCGACACCCTGCTCTTCCTTTCGACTCAGCTCGAACTGATGCGCTCCGGTACTGCCGACGTCTTCCTCAAAAACCACATCCACCTGCTCATGCTCAACCAGGTGGAGGAATTCGACATCAACAGCAAATCGATGCCCGCGATTTCGACACACGTACACGACATCCGCATCGAAGACCTCCTCGGTCGCGAACCTATCCGCACCGAAGACCCTGCTATCCGCAGCGTTATCCGCGGACAAGTGGTGATGATTACCGGTGCTGCCGGTTCGATCGGTAGCGAAATCGTGCGCCAGGTAGCTGCTATGAAAGCCGGCCATATCGTGCTTCTCGACCAGGCCGAGACCCCTATGCACGACATGCAGCTGGAAATGGAGCAAAAATATCCCGACATCAAAATACACCTCTTCATAGGCGACGTCGCCAACCGCGACCGCATGGACCATGCTTTCCAGAAATATCATCCGCGATATGTATTCCATGCCGCAGCATACAAGCACGTGCCTATGATGGAGCGTAACCCGCAGGAAGCAATTCTCACCAATGTTTTCGGCACCAAGAACATAGCCGACCTATCGGTTAAATACGGTGTCGAGAAATTCGTAATGGTATCGACCGACAAGGCCGTAAACCCAACCAACGTAATGGGTGCGTCGAAGCGTATTGCCGAAATCTACGTGCAGTCGCTCTTCTTCCACCAGCGCAAACAGACCGACGGACCTATCACACAGTTTATCACCACTCGCTTCGGCAACGTGCTTGGTAGCAACGGCTCTGTAATCCCATTGTTCCGCAAACAGATCGAGCAAGGCGGTCCTATCACCATTACACACCGCGAGATTATACGTTACTTCATGACAATCCCCGAGGCTTGCTCACTCGTGCTCGAAGCAGGATGCATGGGTCACGGTGGCGAAATATTTATTTTCGACATGGGCCAGCCCGTCAAAATATGGGATCTCGCAATACGTATGGTCAACCTGTCGGGCCTGCGCGTAGGCGAAGACATCGAAATCGTCGAAACCGGCCTGCGCCCGGGTGAAAAACTCTACGAAGAACTACTCAACGAAAAAGAGCTCACCCTGCCTACACACCACAAGAAGATTATGATTGCTCGTGTACGCACCTACGACTACAACGATGTGACAAGCCACCTCGAGCTTCTGCGACAGGCTCTCGACAGAGGTTTTGCTCACGATATCGTGGTTGAAATGAAGCACATCGTGCCCGAGTTCAAATCTAACAACTCTCGTTGGCAGGAGGTAGATGCTGAAATCAAACACGACGGAGCTACCGACATGCACGAAATTGAGGTCGGTGTATCTCCATTAGCCCAACCTTCAAAATGAAAAAAATAGTATTATCGGCCCTTGCACTGGCTATCGCGGTTTCCGCCTCGGCTTTCGATCCCAAAGACCTCTTAGGCAAGCTCAAAGGCGAGAATAACGATACTACAGCTACCTCTGACAATAGCGGTGGCGGTGTCCTTGGTGCTCTCGGTGGCCTTATTAGCAACGCTGTTGCAAATAAAAAGTTTACTGTCGACGACCTTGTAGGCACTTGGAACTACACCTCGCCTGCGGTAAGCTTCCAGAGCGAAAACGCCTTGATGAAAATCGGTGGCGTAGGAGCAGCCACAGCTGTTGAGAATCAGCTTTCGCCATACTACGAGCGCTTAGGCTTCAACAAGACAGTCCTCACAGTCGACAAAGACCACAATTTCACCCTCAAAATGGGTGTGCTTCTACTCAAAGGCACTGTTACAAAAGACGATACCGACAACAGCCTGGTATTCAACTTCAACGCTTTCGGCAAAATATCTCTCGGCAAGGTCAACGCCAATGCCACAAAGGCCGGCAAGACTCTTAATCTGACTTTCGACGCCACTCGCCTCATTCAGATTCTGACCAAGATATCTTCGAAGTTGAACATACAGACTCTAAAAGCCGTATCTTCAATTCTTGATAGCTACGAAGGCATATACATGGGCTTCAAACTCAAGATGCAAGAGTAAGCCGATAAAATATAAGGTATATAAAAATAGCGGGCTCGAGATCGACGCCCGCTATTTTTTTGTCAAGTCGAAATATAAGGTCATAAGCAAAAATATACTCGAAGAGCATCACTCTACCGAACGACCCATTGACTTTTACTTAAGGATTGATTATGAAAAAAGGACAGCAACGATAGGAGCTTGGCTCTCCGCGACAAACCTCAGTCAGGCAATACTATCTTTCAGATAATCAACATCTTATCCAACCGCCCTCTCGTAGGGTCGCGGCACTATGCTGTTTACTTAAGGTTTAGAAGCACGATGCGGCATGCTAATTGTGTCCAACAAACTCGCCCTCTCGTAGGGTCGCGGCACAATGCT
>LUJM01000014.1:11676-88892 GCA_001689415.1 Bacteroidales bacterium M2
GAGAGCCAAGCTCCTATCGTTGCTGTCCTGTTGAATAATCCCCCTTAAGTTAAAGACACTTCCTGTTACATGTATATAGAAACACCTTCGTCCTTATTCCGACTTAATGGGTTTAAATCCTCACTCTCAGAGTTGCACCAAACAGACGTGGCAGGCCGCGCTGCACAAAGGCATTGCCTATCGACACGAAATAAAACACATCATATCGGGTTGCAGTGATATTGTCGGCCCACAGGCGAAGGCTCCAATGATCGGAATTTAAGGTTACTGCAAGCGACGGCAGGCAATAAAACGGCTGCGACACAGTATTGGCCTCATTCCAGTATATATCTCCAACACATCGTGCAGTAGCCGACACCGACGGTGTTACGCCCTTGAATGCCAATGGCGAAATGCGCCAGCTAAGCTCGCCGAAAAGCGTATGCGAAGGCGCATAGGGTACTCGTTTCCCTCGATAATCATAGTGTCCGTCGTTATAGTGGCGGAAAGTGGCGTTTGTATATCCGTAAGAAGCATTGACTGTCACGTCGTCGAGCGGACGCCACTTAGCCGAAATCTCCGCACCGAGACTACGAGTGCGTCCGGCATTGGTCATCATTCTGCCGGTAGTGGTTCCCGGGGGGAACACAGTAAGCTGCTGATTTCTACAGTCTATAAAGAATAATGCAGCATCTACATTGAGAGCCGCATCGGCTATACGCCAATGAGCGCCAAGCTCGTAGTTGAGACTCCACTCAGGTTTGTACGACACTACCTGGTCGAAGGTATACAACTCGCTAAGGCCCATTATACTCATCACCCTTTGTTGCAGCACGTCGCTGAACATCTGGGTATTATATCCTCCGGCCTTATATCCTTTAGCAAATGTAAAGTAAGGTTCGAAATCTCCGGTGCGCGATATCGTAAATTTTGGCAACAACTCCACGTAGGTATTCGACACCTCGCCACGGTCGTCGATATCGACCGGCGTATGTGAATACACCTGTTCACTGCCGTCGGGCAACCTGTGCATGGTGGTAAAACCGGTATTCGTAAAGCTGTGATACTCCAGCGATGTTTTCTCCACATCCAATCGCAAACCCAGCTCCACGCGCCAGTCATCGAGGCTGTATGCACTCTCATGATACAAGGCAAAACCGCCGCTGTGCATCTTGAAATCGCTGCCAAGCACAAAATTCCGACTATCCCAGCGGATAGGATAATCAGGGTTGATACTGTTACGGTGGTCTTCGATAAGGCGCTCTATACCGATATTTTTGAATGTCACCGGAGCTTCCATGTGCGTCGACTTGTAGAATGCGTAGACACCTCCAAGCCAGCTATATGCACCTCGTGCGCCTCGAGTAAAAAGGTCTTCGGTCACAGCCCATTCTTTGCGCGATTGCTCAAGCGTGAAATAATCAAGAGGCAGAAAGTCCTGATCGAGGTTCATACAGTCATCGAGGTATTGCACCGATGTTATAGAGGTCACAACCACACGCTTTCCGGCCCACGCCACAGTGAGTGCATCGGCAAATGATGTGCGGCGGTAGGCACATGTATCGGTATAATTGATATCCCCGGTTTCGAGTGAAGCGTATGGATAACCTTTTTGACGGCCTACGGTAGCCACCGCAGTGTTGCTCAGCGACAGCCGGTCGGACGGTCGCCAGGCCGTCTTCCACCTCAACGAGCCGCTATTTTCCTGCCCCGTAAGAGAATTGTCGGCCTTGTTGCGGTAATATCCGTCGGTATGCTTAAACTGTCCTGCGATACTCATGCCCAAGGCATCATTAAACTTGCCATAGTACGAAGCCGACGCCTTTACAGTATTCCCTGTTCCATATTCTGCCGAAGCCCTAAGGCCGGAGACTTTCAATGGATTCAAAGTCCGTATATTTATCTGGCCGCCCATAGTATTACGGCCATTGAGCACCGACTGGGCTCCGCGCAACACCTCGATATTTTCTATATCTACAACATCGAAGTCGTAGTTATCTTTATTCAGATAAGGAATATTATCAATCGTAAGGCCTACTATCGGTTGGTCGATACGCGCACCGAGACCACGCACATAAATCGACGAAGTCATGCGCGACCCGTAATCAGGCATATAGAAATTCGGAGCAACGAGGCTGATCCCCTTCGGAGCCTCGATACCGAGCCGCCTTGCTTCAGCTCCGCTGATCGACGTGACAGCTTCTACTGTAGTACCACCGTCGGGCATCTGTTTTACACCCATTACTTCAAGCGGTTTCAGGTGGTGCGCACGTATGCTGTCGTCGGCAATAGCCGATAAGCTCAAGGGCAAGAGTAAGCCCACAAACAGTTTTCTCATTGTTTTTCAGATAGTTCGAGCCAACGCAGTTCCTTTTCGTCAAGCAATGGGCCAATTTCGGAATAACGTTGAGAAAGGCGGTTGAACTCGTCGCCACCTGCATCCTGACCGCTGGCAAAGAAGGCTTCGATTTCGGCTTTCTCATCATTGAGCGCCGCTATTTCCACTTCGAGAGCCTCGAACTCCTTGCGCTCCTTGAATGTCATCTTAGCGGGGCGATCGCTGCGCACACGCGTATCTTTCTTCTCAGGCGCGGCAGCCTTTGGCTCAGGGCGTTGTGTATCAAGATACGCCCGGTAGTCGCTGTAATTTCCGGGGAAATCGCGTATCACGCCATTGCCTTCCATTACAAAGATATGGTCAACGATATTATCGAGGAAATAACGGTCATGGCTTATCACTATCACGCAGCCCTTGAAGTCCGAAAGGTATTCCTCGAGTATGCCGAGGGTAACGATATCAAGGTCGTTGGTAGGCTCATCGAGAATCAGGAAGTTGGGCTGGCGCATCAGCACCGTTGCAAGGTGGAGACGGCAACGCTCGCCGCCACTGAGGGTGTGTATGTATTTCTGTTGGTCGGCCGGGCTGAAGAGGAAGCGCTGAAGATACTGCATCGGCGACAGGTGTATGCCTTCCTTAAGCTCGATATCTTCTGCAAGTTCGGTCACTGCATCTACCACCTTTTTATTGCGGTCAAACTGTATTCCGTCCTGACTGTAATAACCGAATCGCAGCGTCTCGCCGAGATCCCAGCGCCCGGAGTCGAGCGGTATAATTCCTTGCAACAGCTTGATAAAGGTTGATTTGCCAACACCGTTCACGCCCACTATACCAAGTTTCTCGCCTCGCGCAAATGTGTATGTAAAATCGTCGAGTATAACCTTGTCGCCAAAGCGTTTGCACACGCCTTCGGCCTCGAAAATCTTTGAGCCTATGCGCGACGAGCCATTCTCGAGCCTTACATCTTTTTCTACATGTCTGCGGCTGGCTCGCTCTTTGAGATCATAGAAATTATCGATGCGGAACTTTGCCTTACCGGCACGCGCCTGTGGTTGACGGCTCATCCATTCCTGCTCGCGGCGAAGTGTATTGCGCACTCGGGCAAGCTCGGTGGCCATGGCTTCGATGCGCTCGGCGCGGCGGCGTAGGTACATATCGAAGTTGCCTTCGACCATAAACGCCTCGCAATCGTCGAGTTCCAAGATTTTTGAACATACACGGTCGAGAAAATAACGATCGTGGGTAACCATCATTAGCGTGGCTTTCGATCGCTTGAGATACGCCTCAAGCCATTCGATAGTGCTTATATCGAGGTGGTTGGTGGGCTCGTCGAGAATCAGGAAGTCGGGCTCGGCCATTACAAGACGCGTAATGGCAAGGCGTTTGCGCTGTCCGCCCGACAGCTTGTCGACCTGCGCGTCGAGGTCGGTAAAGCCAAGGCGTGTAAGCAGTTGGCGCAAACGGTCTTCATAATCCCATGCGCCGAGCTTATCCATTTTATTATACGCCTCGTGAGTGCAAACCTCATCATCCGAGAGCAAGGCGTTACGGTATTCGAGTACTGCGGTGGCTCGTGGATCACAAGCATTGTCGAGGGCGGCTTCGTAAACTGTAGAACCGTTAAACTGAGGCTCTTGCGGCAGGTAGCCTATACGCATATCGCTCCGAAAAGTCACCTTGCCGCTATCCGCGTCTTCCACTCCGGCAATTATACGCAGGAGCGTGGTCTTGCCTGTTCCGTTGCGGGCGACAATACCGATTTTATCGCCCTGCTCTACTCCGAAGGTAATATCGCCGAAGAGCAGGCGGTCGCCATAACTTTTGGTAAGATTCTCTATATTGAGCACATTTGCCATAAAATACTGATTCTATTTAAGTCCCTGTCACAACGACAGAAACTTTAGTCGGAAACTAAGCCTTCTGGCGGCACATATACCACTGAACGGCTCCCACAAACAGCGCACCGCCAAGGATATTGCCTATCGTAGCAGGCAAGAGATTCGACACGAACAAGTCGTAAACACTGATATCCGCTCCCTGCATCATTGCCAGCGGTATAAAGAACATATTCGCTATGCAGTGTTCGAATCCAAGGGCTACAAAGGCGAAAACAGGTACCTCGCAAGCCATAAGCTTCTCGCCCAGACGGCGGCCGCTAAGCGCAAGCCATACAGCCAGACATACACACCAGTTCGCACCGATGCCCTTGAGCAACACTGCGCCAAAACTCATACCGGTCTTGGCCGACGCAAGCTTTGCTATCGCCTCGGGATACGGGCCTGTAGATAACGTACCGGGCAGATATATCAGAAAATATGCCACAGCGAGCGCCCCGACAAAGTTGAAGCACCATACAGTGGCCCAGTTGATTACTATCTTTGAAAAAGTAAGCCTGCGCTCAAACAAGGGCGGCATCAGCAAGGCATTGTTGCCTGTAAACAAATCTGCGCCAAGAACAACAACAAGCATCAGGCCTATAGGGAAAACAAGGCCCGAAAGCATCTTCTGCAATCCGGGGTTCTCGGCAGCCAGACCTGGGAAACCCGAGCCTACGGCAAGCGACAAAGCGCCGCCCAAGGCAATATACGCTCCGGCAAGAATACTTCCCAATATCAAACGCGAAAAGCCGCTGCGAGATGTGGCGGCGGCTTTATTGCATCCTGCACCTACGGCAGCATGCAATGTTTCTGAAGGAGTGCGAACCGGCATATTACTGTCTGTCTTCCATGCCGGCTTCGCGCCCGCGTTTTAGTTTTCGGTGTTGACGCAATAGTCGCTGTGTAAACTGGCGCTCTGCACCCTTGAGTTGCAAAAGCTGCCGCGGAGTCAGTATTTCCTTAAACTTCTCATAGTACTCCATTTCTATCTTGCCCTCTTTCTGTTTTTGGGCAAACACTGCCTGCGAGGCTGCCTCGAGCTCTGTATCGCTGGCATCGGCGTTATCGAGTGCCTGACGCTCGAGTTCACGGGTCTCATCGGCTATTTGCTGCAGTTCTTCATCCATTTTATCGTAGACTGCAAAGAATTCGCGAGCCTGATCGCGGCTTAGCTTCAACTCCTTGGTTAAAAACTCGTGCTGATAGGGCCTGAGCTGCTCCATGAATTTATCACGATCGCGGCCTTGCTGTTCCTGAGGCTGAGCCAATAGCGGCGCCGCAAAAACCAGCAACACCGGCAATAGCAATATACGAGAAATTCCTGAGTACATATCTGCTGACTATTGGGGTAGTATTTGATTAGAATCTGATACAGCTGTCAAATCTTCGGAGAAATCGCTCATGTCGAAACTTTCGTCGAATAGCCCCTCGTCAACGAACTGATCTACCACATCTCGTGCCGATACTTCGGGCAACACATAGTCGTAGACAAAGTCGTCGGTAGCCAAGGCGCTGGCAAGGACAGGATTGCGATCCATTGGCGCAAGCTCGCCTTTGCCTGTGATTGAATGAAACACATGAAGCATACACCATACACCGGCAAACATTGCAGCCATATAAACGTAGGGCCTCACAGTGGCCCAAAGGCCTTTGGGCGCGACGGCTTCGCTTTCCTCAAGTTCCGGACGCGGAGGCAAAACAGACGACATTCGCTCGGCAAAAGCCTCGAAATAGCCCTCGGGCACACGCATACCGGCCTCCGGACGGGCAAGTCCGGCAGTTCGGGCCTTGTCTAATATGTTTTCGTTGTTTTTTGCCATGAGAAATACGCTTTTCTTTCTTTGACTCTGTTTGGGCTAAAAGGTTTAATTATTATCTTCGAAGAATTGCTCAATTTTTTTTGTTGCAAGATGATACGAGGCTTTCAACGCACCTACTGTCGTGCCGAGTATTTCCGACATGTCTTCGTACTTCATATCATCAAAATACTTCATATTGAACACAATGCGCTGTTTCTCGGGCAAAGTAGCCACTGCCTCTTGCAACTTGCGGGCAAGCTCGTCGCCGTCAAATTGGTGATCGGCGGCGATATGCGACACCATCTCGGCTTCCTGGTCATCGATCGACAGGTGGCGGCGTTTGCGCTCGCGCTCGAGGAAACTTATGCTCTCGTTGATTGCGATTTTGTAGAGCCAGGTGCTCAATTTGGCATCTCCGCGAAAGTTTTCGAGCGACATCCATGCCTTCATAAATGTATTCTGGAGTATGTCGTCGGCATCATTGTGATCTTGAACAAGACGCCTTATCTGCCAGTAGAGTGGCTCGGCATATATGCGCATTGCCTCGTCGAATGCCGCACGCACCGTATCCGGACTGCGCAGACGCGCAATCAGATCTATATTTTCTTCCGGTTTACGTGCAGACATTGTGACTTGGTTTATGTTTCTCGGTCAAAATTACAAAAAAAATTTAACATTCCGCCGCCCTTTACAATTTTTATAAAATGACTTGAGCCTATAGGCACAGTAGACCCATATACAAAAAAAGAGGGCGCCATAGCGTCCTCAGTGTGTCACGTCCTTGCGCATGGGCCGCGACAATGCTCCGTATCGGATTATTTCTTGCGAACAGAGTAGCGGCTCATGAACTTGTCTACGCGACCTGCGGTATCTACAAGTTTCTGTTTGCCGGTGAAGAAGGGGTGTGAAGCGCTGGTGATTTCAAGCTTTACCAGAGGATAGGTCACACCATCAACCTCAATTGTTTCACGAGTGGCAATGGTCGAACGGGTGATGAAGATTTCTTCGTTCGACATATCCTTGAATACCACTTCGCGATAGTTCTCGGGGTGAATGTCTTTTTTCATTTTATAAACTCTTTAATACGTATTAATCAAGTTGTTGTGATTGGCGCTGGTAAGGCGCTTCATCGTAATGGCCTGCAAAGTTAAGCATTTTATGCGACTTAACCAAATTTTTTCGTCAAGCCATTTATCCAAACGCACTAAAAAAGAGTTTTTTGTATTGGTTTTATAATTCTTTTTTGCGTAATTTTGTGCCTATGGATATTCAATTCGACAATAATATATGCCGGGCCGTACCCGGCTTCGAGGTACTGCTGGTCGAGGCCGATGTTGTCAATCCCCCCACGCCCGACACCCTTTGGGCAGAGATTGACAATGCCTGCGCTAATATCAGAGACAAATACGCTATCGAAGACATTCGCCACAGGCCTGCTATCGATGCAACCCGGACGGCTTACAAAGCCTGCGGAAAAGAGCCAAACCGCTACCGACCGAGTGCCGAAGCCCTTTGCCGTAGAGCCGTAAAGGGCCTCGAGCTATATAGGTCACTAACCCTTATCGACCTCATCAACCTGCTGTCATTAGTCACAGGACACTCTATCGGAGGCTTCGACACCGACCGTTTTGCCGGTACCACCCTCACCCTCGGTATCGGGGCTGAAGGCGAACCATACGAGGCCATTGGCCGCGGCGAACTTAATATCGCCGGCATGCCGGTATATCGCGATGCCGTCGGCGGGGTAGGAACTCCGACATCCGACAACGAGCGCACAAAACTATCGCCCGAGACAAGGCACATCACCATGACTATCAACCTCTACGGACCGGGCGAGCACAGCCACGAAGAAATCGAAGCCCTGACTCAACGGCTGCTCACCGAATATGCCATGGCCGAAAATATAAAAATGACTTACAGGAGGGTATCGCAATGAGGATATTCAAAAGCTATGGCAACACGCCCGACTCTCGCACTATAAGCGAGGCTGCCGAAGCAATCCGGCAAGGACAGATTATCATTTACCCTACCGACACTCTCTACGCCTTTGGCTGCGACGGACTCAACAACCGCGCTATCGAACGCTTGTGCCGACTCAAAGGCATCGAGGCTTCGAAAAACCTGCTGTCGATCGTATGCTCCGATATTTCCGAAGCTGCCGAATATGCTCGTATCGACAATGCCGCATACCGCACCATGCGCCACTACCTGCCGGGGCCGTATACTTTCATCCTACCGGCATCGCTCAAGCTGCCAAAGGTATTCAAAGGACGCAAAAGCGTAGGCATACGCATCCCCGACAATGCCTTTGCCCTCGCACTCGTAGCCGAACTTGGCCGTCCGATTATGACATCGTCGGTCAACGTCGACGAGGACGACGACATCACCGACCCCGAAGCACTTGCGCTGAAATACGACGGCTACCCCGACCTCGACCTAACCGTAGACGGAGGCCGAGGACAGAGCATCGGCTCCACTGTCGTTGACCTCTCCGACAGTACCGATCCCGTCATCATCCGTCAAGGCCTCGGCCAATTCGAATAGGCCGACACCATTATCTACAGGCACAAAAAACGGCACCGGGACGCATCCTGATGCCGTTTTTCATTATTGTATATCCTATGTTTACTTCACAAGTGCACGGGTATCGCGAGCGATAGTGAGCTCTTCGTCGGTGGGGATAACACATACCTTAACCTTCGAAGCAGCCGACGATATCACAGTCTCTGTACCACGGGTAACAGCATTGACTTCCTTGTCGATTTCAACGCCCATAAATCCGAGGGTAGAGCAAACATCTGCACGGAGCATAGCCTGGTTTTCGCCAACGCCACCGGTAAACACGATGATGTCTACACCGCCCATTTCAGCTGCATAAGCACCGATATATTTGGTAATGCGGAGCATATACATATCGAGGGCGAGGCGTGCACGCTCGTTACCGGCTTCGATAGCTGCGTCGATTTCGCGCATGTCGCTGCTGACACCGCTCACACCGAGAACACCGCTCTCTTTGTTGATGATAGTCTGCATCTGCTCGGCATTAAGGCCGTGCTTTGTCATCAGGAATGTAAGCGCTCCGGGGTCTACGTCGCCAACACGAGTACCCATCATAAGGCCTTCTACAGGAGTGAGGCCCATAGATGTGTCTACGCACTTGCCGCCGTCAACAGCTGCCATCGAAGCACCGTTGCCGATGTGGCAGGTGATGATACGCTGCTTGGTGGGGTCTACGCCGAGGAATTCGCACACACGACCACTCACATAGCGGTGGCTTGTGCCGTGGAAGCCGTAACGACGAACGCCGTCTTCGGTATAATATTTATACGGAAGAGAATACATAAATGCCTTGGCGGGCATAGCCTGGTGGAAAGCGGTATCAAACACACCAACCTGGGGTACATTGGGCATCAGCTCGGTGATAGCGTCGATACCGGTCATGTTGGCAGGGTTGTGCAGGGGCGCGATATCGTAGCACTCGCGGATTTTTTCTTTTACTGCGTCGTCGATAAGCACGCTTTCGCTGAACTTCTCGCCGCCATGTACTACGCGGTGACCTACAGCCTCGATTTCGTCATACGATTTGATGCAGCCGTCGGTAGGATCGGTAAGTTTGGCAAGGATAGCCTTGATAGCCTGCAGGTGATCGATAAGGCCGAGTTCGTCGATAGCCTTGCTGCCGTCGGCTTTTTTATATTTGAGGAAACCGCCGGCGAGACCGATTTTTTCTACACCGCCTTCGGCAAGAGTTGCATCATTCGAGCCGTCGAGGTCGATGAGCTTATATTTTACCGAGCTACTGCCCGAGTTAAGTACAAGGATTTTCATAGCTTTTTATTTCTTTTTAAGACCGATAGCCTGGTTACAAGTGATGATGATAGTCTTGTAGATGTCTTCGGGGAAGCATCCGCGGCTGAGGTCGTTGACAGGAGCGGCAAGACCCTGAAGTACGGGACCTACGGCCTGCACGCCGCCGAGACGCTGCACCAGCTTGTAGGCGATATTACCAACTTCGAGGTTGGGGAATACGAGCACGTTGGCACGGCCGCTCAGAGGGCTGTTGGGTGCTTTGGCTGTTGCTACAGAGGGAACGATAGCTGCGTCGGCCTGGAGTTCGCCGTCGAGAATCAGACTGGGATCAAGCTGATGTGCAAGCTCTGTGGCCTCGATAACCTTGTCGACTTTCTCGCTCTTTGCCGAACCCTTGGTAGAGAACGACAGGATAGCCACACGGGGCTCGATACCGGCGATGTCGCGGGCTGTCTTTGCCGACGAAACGGCAATCTGGGCCAATTCGGGTGCGGTAGGATCAGGAACAACGGCGCAGTCGGCAAAGATAAGGATGTCGTTTGTACCGTATTTCGAACCCTTGGGAAGGAGCATCACGAATGCACCCGATACAACACTGATACCGGGCATGGTCTTAATAACCTGGAATGCGGCACGGAGCACATTGCCGGTGGTGTTCATAGCACCTGCAACCTGGCCGTCGGCATCTCCGGCCTTTACCATAAGGCAGCCGAGATAGAGGGGGTTGGCTGTAGTAAGGCGGGCTTCGTCCATTGTGATACCTTTCGACTTGCGGAGGTCGTAGAAGAGGGGCGCATACTTGTCGATCACGGCCTCATCGGCGGGGTCTACAATTGTGGCACGGTCAAGATTCTTTAGACCAAGCTCTTTACCCATATTGAGCACGTCGGTGGGGTTGCCGATAAGGATGATTTCGGCGAGGCCGTCGGCGATGATGCGGTCGGCGGCAGTAAGGGTGCGAGGTTCGAGACCCTCGGGCAGGACGATGCGCTGGCGATTGGCTCGCGCATTCGCGGTTAAATATTCTATCAGATCCATTATGTGATAAGTTAGTTAGATTGCGGTTTCAGCGGTATCGCCTCTTCTTTTCGAGCCAACACCTGTGTTTTTCATCTGCAAAGATAATGAATATGCTCGAAAAGCGGTCTATCTTTTCACTCTTTTTTGGTGCAATTTTGTGTACTTGGGGGTAAACTATATACCTTTTTAAAATGTTTGAATACAAAAGACTGAATTTGGCAGGAGCTCAACGGCTTTTAGCATCCTGCTCCGGGCAATGTCGATTAAATTGTTTCAACTAACACAAAATTTTTTCACCCATGTCGAATCATCGCACACGCAAAACAAACCGCACCTCTGTATGGGTAGCGATAGCTGCTATATTTCTCATTATATTGCTTATAATCTGGCTCACCTTTGCCGACCTTACCGGCAATACTGACGTGGCTGCATTTATCGCGCCGTACATCGTCAAAGCCCCTGTAGGTTGACAATACGGCCTGCATTTCCGCTCTTTTCAAATTACCAACAGACAAAAACTATAGTTATGGATTCAATGCTATCGGTAAGTTCTGAATATATCGGCTTTTTCGTATGGCTCTTATGGGCACTGATAGGCGTATTTTGTGCTCTTGTCGCATCAAGGATAACAGGACGGCGGTCGCTGCTATTCGACATCATCATAGCAACGGTCGCGGCAGTGCTCGGCGGCTATCTGTCGACACAGTTTTTAGGCAATACACCCATGCAGCTGTTCCTCATCTCGATACTTGCCGCGGTATTCTCTGCCGGTATCATGATGTGGATTACCGGAACCCTGATGATACATTTCAGCAAAAAGGACGAATAAGTTACCCGAACAGTTCTCTGAAGGCGTCGGCAACCTTGGCCACCTCGTGAATACGAATGGTGAGCTTCGAGGTGTCGAAGCCTTTAATATTGCCCTGAGGTATTATGATATCGGTCATGCCAAGTTTCTGCGCCTCGCTGATGCGCTGCTCTATGCGCGTCACCGGGCGTATTTCGCCGGTAAGGCCCACCTCGCCGGTCATGCACCAGCCTCGAGGTATTACCATGTCGACGTTGCTCGACAGTATCGCGGCTATTACGGCAAGGTCAAGGGCCGGGTCGTTCACTTTGATACCGCCTGCAATGTTGAGAAACACGTCCTTGGCTCCGAGTTTGAAGCCAACGCGCTTTTCGAGCACGGCGAGGAGCATGTTGACGCGCTTGGCATCATAGCCGGTAACAGACCGTTGCGGGGTGCCGTATGCCGCCGTGCTCACAAGGGCCTGAATCTCCATTAAGAACGGTCTTATACCTTCGAGAGTAACACCGACAGCTACGCCCGACAGTTCTTCGCCGCCATGGCTCATAAGCATTTCCGAGGGATTCGACACCTCGCGGAGGCCGCGTTGCACCATTTCGTAGATACCTATTTCCGACGTGCTGCCAAATCGGTTCTTAATCGCCCTCAACAAGCGGTACATATATTGGCGGTCGCCTTCGAACTGCAGCACTGCGTCTACTATATGTTCCAGTACCTTGGGGCCGGCGAGCGTGCCCTCTTTATTTATATGTCCGATAAGAAGCACCGGCACACCTGATTCTTTGGCAAACTTCAACAGCGAGGCTGCGCATTCCCGCACCTGCCCCACACTTCCTGCCGACGAGTCAAGGGTCTCGGTGGCAATAGTCTGTATCGAATCCACTACAAGTATCTCAGGCTCAACATCCTCTATGTGCTTGAAAATATTTTCGAGCGATGTCTCGCAAACAATAAACACATTGTCGCTACCACGCCCTATACGGTCGGCTCTGAGTTTGAGCTGGGTAGAACTTTCCTCGCCCGAGACATACAATATACGGCGATTGCGAATAGCAAGAAGGTTCTGAAGCACCAGGGTAGATTTGCCTATGCCGGGTTCGCCGCCGAGCAAGACTATAGATCCGCGCACGAGGCCGCCACCCAACACACGGTTGAGTTCTTCCGACGGCATATGGATGCGGGGCTCGTCAACGGCCTCTATCTGATTGACAGGCTGAGGCTTCGACCTGCCTTTAGAGGACAGAGGCACTGCCGACGTGGGCGACGCAGGCCCGACCTTTTCTTCGACCATAGTGTTCCATGCTCCGCAGGCCGGGCATTTGCCAACCCATTTGGGAGAATCGGCTCCGCACGAGGTACAGAACCACATCGTCTTCATCGCTTTCTTTGCCATGGTATATTACAATCTGCTGCGGAACTGCGAAAGTGTTATAGCTGTCGCCATTCCAACATTAAGACTTTCAACATGCACACTGTCGGCAGGGAAAGGCGGTATGTACAGTCTGCGAGTCACAAACGTCTCTACCTCGGGCGATATACCTTTGCCCTCGTTGCCCATTACAATCACACCGTCGGCCGACAAAGGCTCGCGGTATATATTCTCTCCGTCGAGGAATGTGCCGTACACAGGCACATCAACTCCGGCGAGATACTCGCAAAGGTCGGTATAACAAACCTTTACATTAGCTAAAGCGCCCATCGAGGCCTGCACGGCTTTGGGATTGAAACAATCTACGGTATCAATCGATGCCAACACCGTATGCACACCCATCCAGTCGCAGCAACGCAGTATAGTGCCCATGTTGCCGGGGTCTTGCACTCGGTCAAGAGCTACAGTAAGGCCATCTAAAGCAGGCAATTCTCCGGCCTCGGGATGCTCGAAATATGCTATGACAGGCGGCGTTGCCTGCAGCCTGGTAAGTTGTCTCAGCATAGCAGGGCTTGCCTCAACTACCTCGTCGGCTTCGGCCTTGTTGTCGGCAAGCCACGACGGCAATGCGAATAGGTAGCGGGCATGAAACACACGCAGCAATTCACCTACGCACTTGGTGCCCTCGGCCACGAAAAGACCGCTACGGCGGCGACCTTTGGCATCGTCGAGCGAGCCAAATTCCTTTAGCATCCTGTTTGTCAGCTGAAACATATCTTCTTTTATTTTGCTCTCAAGTAACTAAAATACATACCCGGCCTCTTCGACCAACGCCTTATCCGATGCAATCGTGGCCCCGGTGGTGGTGAGCAGGTCGCCGGTAATAGCTCCGTTAATGCCTATGCGAAGACACTCGAGCAGGCATTTTTTCGACAATCGCTCGCGGCCTCCGGCAAAACGCAACTGTACCTTGGGGTGGGCCATGCGGAACAATGCAACCGTACGGATTATTTCTTCTTCGCTTATCAGAGGGGTATTCTCAAGCGGTGTTCCGGGTATGGGGCACAATATATTGATAGGTATCGACACCGGCTCTGCCTTTCGCAAAGTTATAGCCAACTCCATACGCTGGCGGCGTGTTTCACCCATTCCGATGATGCCGCCCGAACATATCTTGAAGCCCGCATCGCGAGCTGCGGCAATGGTTGCAAGTTTATCTTCGGTAGTATGCGAGCTACACAGTTGAGGGAAATACGAGGGCGCGGTTTCGAGATTGCAATGATAGCGGCGAGCACCGGCGGCAAACAACTGCTGCAGCTCCTCGCGATTGAGCAAGCCCAGCGACGCACAGGTCTCGATACCGCACGACTCCCCGGCCTCTTTAACTATATCGCAAACTTGGTCAAGCGCACGGCCTTTGACCGAGCGGCCACTTGCCACGAGCGAAAAACGCCTTACTCCGCGACTCTTATTATGCGCCGCAAGAGCAAGGGCCTCCTTGCGGTCTACAATATCATAGGTCTGGCAGCCGGTATGGAATCGGGCCGACTGGGCACACCATTTGCAGTCTTCAGAGCATCGGCCCGAACGGGCATTCACTATCGAACAGGTATCGAATTGATTGCCACACAGGCGTGTAAGCTTGGCAGCTTCATTATAAAGCGCTTCGATTGCTTCTGGAGTTTCTACTTCTGTAAGCTTATATAATGTATCCTCGTCGAGAGTACCGCCTTGGGCAACTATATTGCCGGCTTGTACAACGAGTGCTAATTCTTCATTCTTTGTCATTACAATAGAATTTTATATGGCAAAATTACAAAAAGCATGCGACAAATGCAACTCGGCGCTGCCGCTGTACGCATATTATTAAGGTACTCTGAAATGATGTAAAACCAAATTGCGCGGCGTTTTGTTTGTCTTTTTGATAAGATATTAATATCTTTGCAGAGAATTTACCCCCGCTGCAACGTAAAACTTGCATATTATGACAGACTTAACTCAACATAACGACACTTCAATCGAGCAATTCGACGATATACGCCCCTACGACGACCACCAATTCCGCGAGAAAATTGCTTCTCTCGTACGCGAACCGGCCTTTGAGCACGCCGTAAGGTATGTTATGCCCGATGTCGATTATAATGACTTCGTATCCAAGCTTATCACTATCGAGAGTCAGATGGACTTCCAGGTTAAAATCATGGGGCCATTCCTCGAGATGCTGGTTGCCCGTACAACAAACGGGCTGACAATGGACGGCTACGAAAACTATATACCGGGGAATCCCCACGTTTTCATCACCAACCACCGCGACATCGTGCTCGATGCCTCGTTCCTAAACCTGTGTTTCATTCGCAAGCAACTACCTATCACACAAGTAGCTATCGGCAACAACCTGCTTATTTTCGAGTGGATTACCGACCTGGTGAAACTCAACCGAAGCTTCATCGTGAAACGCGACACCGGAATCAAAGAGGCCCTTGCTGCAGCCCAGCACCTGTCGGCTTACATACACCATACACTCACAAAGAGCAAGGAGTCGGTATGGATAGCTCAGCGACAGGGTCGTGCAAAAGACTCAAACGATATCACTCAGGAAAGCGTTGTAAAGATGCTTTCGCTTGCCGGAGGCAAAGAGCCCAAGGATAATCTCCTGGAGCTCAACCTCATGCCGGTTTCAATAAGCTATGAGTACGACCCCAACGACTATCTGAAAGTTCGCGAATTCCTGCTGCGCCGCCGCAACCCCGACTTCAAAAAGACCCAGCGCGACGACCTTTTCAGCATGGAGACCGGCCTGCTTTCGCACAAAGGTCGCGTTCACTTCCACCTCGGTGAGTGCATCAATGCGCAGCTGTCGGAAGACCCTGCCACAGGACGCAGCGAAATCGTTCATAAAGCCTGCGAAATCCTCGACAGGTCAATTCATTGCGGATACCGTATTTTCCCCTGCAACTACATCGCTTACGATGAAGTCACAGGTACCAAGACCTATGCGTCGAAGTACAGCCGTGACGACATGGATGCTTTCGACGCATATATAGCCCGACAGCTCGAAAAAGTCGATGTGCCCGACATCACCGACGACGAACACCTATTTATGAGGGAAACCATGCTGTCGATGTACGCTAATCCGCTTCGCAACCAACTTGCAGCCAAAGACTGCTCTACATGCTCGTAAAATGCGACTTCCTCTCCTCCTTATAATTCCCTTTCTTATAATCGATGCCCTGATCGACTGGTATATATGCCGGTCGGTATGGCGTCGTTGTACCCGACACGCTTCCTTTTGGCGCAAGTCGGCGCTATGGTCGTCGATACTGTTGGCATTATTCTTCGTTGTAATCATCGCATGGCCTAAGAAGTCGAGTTCCGACGGCGACCTTACCAACCTTATGTGGGGGCTGTACGCCTATTTCTCGGTCTATATAGCCAAGTATTTCTTTGTCGTTTTCGACCTGATTGCCAAAATACCGCAACTTTTTGGTCGAAAACGCATTAAAGCACTGTCCGCCATCGGAGTATGTATAGCTGTGCTCTGCTTCGTAACGATGTGGTGGGGCGCACTTGTAAACCGCTGGAACATCGATGTGCGCGAGGTCGATTTTACCGACTCCGGCGTACCGGCAGCGTTTGACGGCTATAAGATTGTGCAGCTATCCGACATTCACACAGGCTCTTACGGCAATGATACGACATATCTTTCGGAGGTCGTTGACCGTATCAATTCACTCAATCCCGACATAGTATTATTTACCGGCGACATCGTAAACCGCCACAGCGACGAGCTCGAACCATTCGTATCTACCTTGGCGCGTTTCGAAGCTCCGGTATACTCCGTACTCGGCAACCATGATTACGGCGATTACTACCACTGGCCCGATGCCGCCGCAAAGCAAGCCAACCACCGCAAGCTTTTCGACCTGCAAAAAGCCATGGGCTGGCAACTGCTCAACAACGACAGCCGCACCCTGCGACAAGGCAACGACTCCATAGTATTAATAGGTGTTGAGAATATCGGCGACCCGCCATTCCCTGTCTACGGCGACCTCGACAAAGCTTATCAAGGCGACCTTGCCGACCCTGCTTTCAAGATTCTTATGAGCCACAACCCGGCCCACTGGGTAGAAGATATCAAGGATTCGCCTGACAAAAATATCGCACTTACTCTCTCCGGACACACACATGCCATGCAGCTGGAATTCTTCGGCATATCCCCGGCAGCCTTTCGCTACGATACCTGGGGTGGAATGTATGCTGATGCCGACTCGGCCCACAGGCTATATGTCAACATTGGCCTCGGCGAGGTAGGTATACCGGCACGTATCGGCGCAACTCCCGAAATCACGATAATCACACTACGACGTGGAAACTGACAACATTTTAGCCCATAGTGTCGCCAAGCGCGTCAACCTCCCCGAATATGGTGTCCGGGCCGTTATCGAGTTGCTCGACGACGGCGCCACGGTGCCATTCATTAGCCGTTATCGCAAAGACCGCACCGGTTCGCTCAACGAAGTTGATGTACGTGCTATCGAGAGTGCTCTCGCTGCAGTACGCGCGCTCGATGCCCGCAAAGATTTTGTGCGTCAAGCCATTACCGATGCAGGAGCGATGACCGACGAGCTATCGCGCCGCCTTGACGAGGCCGATACTATGACCGCCGTCGAGGACATCTATGCGCCGTTCAAACCAAAGCGCCGCACCCGTGCCACTGCCGCTCGCGAAAAGGGCCTCGAGCCACTGGCTAAAATGATTATGGCCGGCCGCACCGAGCCTCATAAAACAGCCGAACGCTTTGTAAAGCCCGGCACTGTCGATTCGGTCGACGATGCCCTGCAGGGTGCAAGAGATATTATTGCCGAATGGGCTTCGGAGTCTGCACGACTGCGAAATGCAGTCAGGCGGGCTCTCAGGCGTAAGGCCGTAATCAGATGCTCGACGGTCAAAGGACAGGAAAGCGCTCTTGAGGAGTCTCCATTTGCCGGTTATGCAGCCTTCTCTACGCCGGTACAAAGGTGTTCTTCACACCAGTACCTTGCCATTCGGCGAGCCGAAAGCCAGGGCTTGCTCAAAGTAAAATTCGTTATGCCTCAGGACGATAACACCACCGAGGCTATTGCCGACATGTTTGTTTCCGAAAAGGCCAACAGCGACTGTGCGAAATGCATCACAATGGCCGTCGAAGATGCCTACAAGCGGCTGCTCCTACCGGCTGCCGAGACTGATATCTCCGCCGAACTAAAGGAAAAAGCCGACACTGTGGCTATCGACATTTTCGCCGACACCCTGCGGCAGCTGCTGCTCGCCCCGCCTCTGCTCGGCAAGCGAGTGCTCGCTTTCGACCCCGGTTTCAGATCGGGTTGCAAAGTGGCGGCTCTCGATGCACAAGGCAACTTACTCCACGACTGTGTAATATACCCTCACCCGCCACAAAAGGCCGTAGAGGAATCGGCGGCTACAGTTTCTGTAATCATACGCCGCTGCAAGCCTGATGTCATAGCAATAGGCAACGGCACTGCATCGCGCGAAACTGAAGCTTTCATCAAGAACAACGAGCTTTTCGACCCTGCCAAAGTATTTATTGTCAGCGAGAGCGGCGCCTCGGTTTACTCCGCAAGCGAATTGGCAGCCAAGGAGTTGCCCGACAAAGACATCACCGTACGTGGCACGGTTTCGATTGGACGAAGGCTTATTGATCCATTGGCCGAGCTAATCAAAATCGACCCTAAATCCATTGGAGTTGGGCAATACCAGCACGACGTAGACCAGGCGAGGCTCAAAGATGCCCTCGACTTCACCGTGCTTAGCTGCGTAAATGCCGTCGGCGTGAACCTCAATACAGCCTCGGAGCGTTTGCTGAGCTACGTTTCGGGCATAGGGCCGCAATTGGCGGCAAACATCGTGGCATACCGCGCCGCAAACGGCGACTTCTGTAGCCGAGCTCAACTCAAAAAAGTTAAACGCCTCGGCGACAAGGCATTCGAGCAATCTGCCGGATTCCTCAGAATTACAGGCGGCAACAATCCCCTCGACAACACCGGCATACACCCCGAAAGCTATGCTCTTGTCGAAACAATGGCCAAACGACTCGGCGTAAAGGTAGGAGACATGCCGGCAAACAACGAACTGCTCGACCGTCTCGATCCGGAAACCCTTGCAAATGAGGGCATCGGAGGTAAAGAAACTATCACCGACATCATTGCCGAACTGCGCAAACCGGGGCGTGACCCTCGAACAGACACTGACACCGAGGCTTTCACTCCAACTGTCAGCGACATCAACGAGCTTACAGTAGGCATGATGGTCGACGGCGTTGTCGACAATATCACAGCATTCGGCGCATTTATCGACCTCGGTATCAAGGACAAAGGCCTGATACATATTTCGCAGCTCGCCAACCGCCGCGTCAACAGCGTGGGCGAAGTACTCAAGATTCACCAGAAAGTCCATGCCCGAGTTATCGACATCGACCTCAAACGCCACCGCATATCCCTGAGCCTGAAGCAATGAGTACCAACATAGCCACAATCTGTTTAGGAGCCAACACCCCCGACGCTGCCGAGCGCCTCGCACGAGCATACAGCGTACTCACAATACTCGGTGCAATCGTCAACGCAACGCCCCCCTACCCTACTGCGCCCGAATATGTAGGTAAAACTGCACCGTATCTAAATCAGATTGCAATACTGGCCACACAGTTGAGCCACGACGAACTGGCAGAGCGCACCAAGCGCTACCAGGCCGAAATACGAGCCAACAACCCCTACGCCCCACTTGTCAACATCGACATCGACATCGTAGAATGGAACGGCACAATAATGCGCCCCGCCGACGCCCGCGCCGCCTACTACCTCCAAGGCCTCGCAATGCTAAGGTAGATGTTAACCTTCGCATTGACGGCTGTCTAGCCTTCGACCAATATTTACTAATACACAGAATAACTCAGCAATCAGACATTAGAGTGTCAAAAAGTTTTTGTAACTTTGCAATCATATCAGTACAAGAGTTGGCAATGACCAATTTGTGTAAGTAATACCTTATTGAATAATCTTCCCGGTGGCTGCAATAAAAATTTTGGCACTTGCCTACAACACCAGGAGATATTTTTTACTTTAATGACAAAACCGGCTCCAAACGTTATCGACCTTTTTTGTGGCTGCGGAGGTTTCTCTCTTGGATTCGAGAGGGCTGGCTTCAATGTATTATTAGGAATAGATGTATGGAAGGATGCCATATGCACCTTCAAGCACAACCATAAAACAAGCCAAGTATTACAGGCCGACCTCTCCAATTTAGACCCTTCAGATACACGATTCTTCCTAAATGGGAAATCGATTGACATCATTATTGGCGGGCCTCCATGCCAAGGCTTTTCTGTAGCAGGGAAACGTATTGTTGATGACATAAGGAACAAGCTTTATAAAAGCTTCGTAAATTTTGTTGCATACTATAAACCAAAAGCCTTTGTTATGGAAAACGTCCCAAACATTCTTTCAATAGGTGGTGGGGCTGTGCGAGATTCTATCCTGAAAGATTTTTCAGAACTGGGGTATACTATAGAGTATCGTATTCTCATGGCATCTGATTATGGAGTTCCTCAAAATCGTAGGCGAGCGATATTTGTTGGATTCCTTAATGGTCATCATTTTGTTTTTCCAGAGCGATTCACAACAAACAAAGTAACAGCAGAAGAAGCAATTTCGGATTTACCAGAACAATCAGTAGTCGACGGAAGCGCTTATCCTTGCAGTCCGAAATCTGCTTATCAAGAACTCATGAGACGAAACTCTACTAGTCTTTTTAATCATCAAGCCACTGTGCATAATGAAAAAACTATCGAGATAATATCACATGTTCCTGACGGTGGGAACTATAAGGATCTGCCCATAGAATTGCAGGGGACTCGAAAAGTCCATATAGCATGGACTCGACTAAACAGTAAAAAACCGAGTTTTACAATTGATACCGGACATCGCCATCACTTTCATTATTCATATAATCGAATTCCAACTGCTCGCGAAAGTGCCAGAATACAGTCATTTCCCGACCATTTCATTTTCACTTGCAGTCGTACCAGCCAGTTAAAACAAATAGGCAATGCTGTACCTCCATTATTAGGTCAAGCGATTGCAAACTCACTCCTTGACCAATTATGAAGAAACTTTATCGCATACCCGACAGAGATTACTTAAGAATACACTTCGTACGCCCGAGATTTAAAAACAACATCGAGAATGTGTTGCTTTACATGGCTAACGAATGCTGTAAGATTGAGCCATGCCCATGCAGAGAATACGCTGATATAATCAATAATGCAATACGACTATTCCCAGGCAATATTGGTTCCACTCAGAAGACTATTGAAAACTGGCGCACTGAAATTTCTGCTTTATGCGCTTTTTATAATGAAGATATCGTTTCAAATATTACAGAAACTTCAAGACTCTCTTTTTTCTTAAATGAGCATCAGGATTTAACTCAGTTCTTTAAATTCCTGATGCTATCTTTTCAATTCCCTGGCGGTCATATTAAACCTGCTGACAATATTGAACTTATAAATAAAGGTGTTCGATTTAAACCAGCTCACTTTATTATCCAGGTTTTAATGAGTGGAAACGCACTCCTTGCTGCAGAGAATTCAGAAAAAGAGATGAGTATTTCGGCAGAAGAAGCCACTTACTGTATACTTAACGACCTACAGGTGACAACCGGTAAACGTCCAGCACAATAAGTTGCAGAAATAATATTATCAAATAGGCGCAATAAACTTGGTTACTACGACAAAAGAGACCCTCGAAATTTTAACTCTAAGGGAAAGCCAAGGAGCAAGAGTGATGTTGTAAGGTACGCAGGTGATATTATGGACTATATGGAAATAGCATCTCTTTTGGAACGTCGATTGGATGGCTATTACCGCTTAAAACCCAACTCTGTTGCAGACATTAAAGCGTTTATAAGCGATAAAACGTACTTTGATGGCTATGAGCAGTTCTATGGAATTTCAGAGCTAAAGCCGAGTATGCTCACACCGATAGAATCAAAATGGTTCTCATATGTGAATAATCTTGTTGACCCTAATAAATTTAGAACAGATATACGTTCTCTCATTGAAAGTACAGAAATTGAAGTTGTTTTTGACACACGCATTGCAGAAATAATAGAAAGTGACAACCGCACGACCAAAGACATCGGCAATATTGGCGAATCTATTATTTATTCACATGAGAAACAACGTCTTAAACTCGCAGGCTACGAAGATTTTCTTCATCTGATTACTATTGTAGACAGCCCTGCATATCATCCAGGCTTCGATATCGACAGTCTTGAAGGAGACGGAACAAATCATCATAGATACATAGAGGTCAAGACTACAGTCAGCCGCAAAAAAATTAATCTGTTTAGCTTCCATATGTCTCCCAATGAATGGGCAGTAGCAGAAACAAACCGCGAGCATTATTGTATCTATCGTCTTATGCTTAGTGCCACTGAGAAAACACTATATATACTTCGTAATCCTGTTGCACTGTATAAAAGAGACGAGATAGAAGCTCTACCGCGCAATGGCATGGAAATCTCATTTGATTCATCAAAATTTAAACCTGAAGAATTATTGGTATGGCAAGGATAAAAGTAGCTTCACTATTCTGTGGTTGTGGAGGCATGGATTTAGGAATCGTTGGAGGTTTCTCATTCCTTGACACAGATTATCCCCGATCTGCATTTGATATAGTTTATGCCGTAGACAACGATGAATATTGCACAAAATTATATAATGCCAACTTTGAGCATAAGTGTATTATTAAAGACGTAAGAGAAATCAAACCAGAACAAATCCCTGATTTTGATGTATTGGTAGGAGGATTCCCATGCCAATCTTTTTCTATCTCAGCACAGAATCCACCTCGTCTTGGTTTCAAAGACGAAAGAGGCATGCTTTTCTTCGAAATGGTAAAAATACTCAAAGAAAAGAAACCTCGCGTCTTCATCGCAGAGAATGTCAAAGGCCTGTTGTCAGCTAATCATAAGCAGGCTTTCCCGATGATTCTAAAAGAGTTTTCCGAAGCGGGCTATGATGTTCAATATTATTTGGTAAACGCGTCCAAGTTTGGTGTTCCCCAAAAACGTGAACGCGTCATAATTATAGGCTTCCGTGAAAAAAAAGATAAAAAGAACTTCGTTTTTTCCCATTATATTCCTAACTTGTCAGTACTTGGCGATGTCATTGATGAACTCGAGAACGAAAACGAAGCTCTTTTTTTCAGCGATAGAGCCGTTGCCGGTATGCTGGCCGTTCGCAACAAAATGAACAAAGGACGAGCCCAAGACCTAACACAACCATGCAATACTATAAGTGCTCATCTAGCTAAGGTTAGTTTGAACTCAACAGACCCAGTACTAATGATAGGGAATCGCTACCGAAGATTCTCCTGCCGAGAGGCTGCGCGAATTCAGAGTTTTCCTGATTCATTTATTCTTGACATAGTATCACCTATACGACAATACAAAGCAATCGGAAATGCAGTGCCACCAGTAATGATGTGGCATATAGCCAATGCCATTCAACGTGCTCTTGAGGTTTCTGATGGAGAATACGACACATATTCTAAGAAGGCATCGCCTCAATATGCATTTCCTCGTTATGAGGGCCTTCAAGGATGCCTTTTTGAACAAGAAGCGCAATATGGTAATTAGTAAAGGCTAAATGATGCATATCCTCTAAAGTGTAACAATTTAACCATGCATAGCCATTTGTATTACTAATGATGTAAATGACTGGCAATCGAGGAAGGGTATCTCTATAGTTTGAAGGCTGGCGGAATCATTTCCCCTAAGCCGAAGGTTGGTTGGATTAATTGTTTTTGAGTGCCATGCCTTTTTCCTGTGTTTTTATTTAAAATGCGTAAGGCGGGGCAATAATCGGCGGTGGGGGGCGTTAGTGTAGTGATGAAGTATTTAAGATTGATTTTGATTGCACTGACTGTCGCTGTGGCTTGCGCTCCGGCGGCGGCTCGCGCATTCAACGATAAGCTTCAGAACCGACCATATGCCGACCAGCGAAAATGGCACCTCGGTTTCTCGATTGGAGCATACAGCAGCGACCTGCACTTCACTCACAATGGTTTCACCACCGAATCGGGTGAACAGTGGCGTATCGACCAGCCTAATTACCAGCCGGGGTTTTGCGTCAACGGCCTGTTTGACTGGCGTTTGAACAATTACTTCTCGCTACGTGTGTCGCCGGGCATGTACTTCGGCAGCCGCGACATCACCATGCGCGAACTCAACAGCGGCGCAGAGGAGCGACAGAACATCAAATCAACATTCGTAGTCCTGCCCGTCGACATCAAATTTTCCGCCCAGCGCTATCGCAATGCTCGCCCCTACGTGGTAGGCGGTGTGATGCCGGCATTCGATGTGACAAAGAAGCGAAGCGACTTCCTGCAGCTCAACACCGGCGATTTCTACATCTCGATTGGCTTCGGCTGCGATTTCTACCTGCCTTATTTCAAGCTGATTCCCGAGCTGAAATTCTGCTTCGGTCTTAGCGATGTGCTCGTACACGACCGTCCCGACCTTTTCGACGACCCAAACAAGTTTAAATACACACAATCGATCGCCAAGGCGACATCCAAGATGATTGTTCTAACTTTCTACTTCGAATGATGCGCCTCAAACTCATACTTATCACACTCATCGTCCTGGTATCGCAGCAGTTATTTGCTCAGAGCGAGGCAAACATCTCGCAGTATTACGCTGTGCCTACGCTGTTTAACCCTGCCGCGACAGGCCAGACCGACTTCGTACGCATTCGCGGCGGAGCAAGGCTGCAATGGGTAGGAATCGACAATGCTCCCCGCACATTTATCGGCGCTGCCGACATGCCATTCAAGCTGGGCAACAGCCGCGTGGGCGTGGGTGCGGTGATAAACCAGGAGAGCATCGGCCTCTTTTCGGGCCTCGACCTGGGCATACAGGCATCTTACAAACTCCGCAAATGGGGTGGCGTTTGGAGCATCGGCCTGCAGATAGGTTTTCGCGACCAGAGCTTCAAAGGCTCGGAAGTATATCTGCCCGACGGCGACGAATATCACCAGGGCACCGACGATGCCATACCGACAAGCGACATTCACGGCACAGCATTCGACGGCGCTCTCGGCCTATGGTACGATCACTCCAAATTCTACGCGGGACTCTCGTGTACGCACCTCATGTCGCCAACTATCACAATGAATGCCGAAAGCGCCTCGGGGGGCTCGGAAACAAGCAGCGCCAGGCGATACGAATTCAAAACACGGCGCACACTTTATTTCACCGCCGGGTGCAATATTCCAATAAAAAATACGTTATTTGAAATAATGCCATCAATATTGGTAAAGAGCGACTTTACCTTCAGCACCGGCGAAATCACCGCCCGCGCACGCTACCGCAAGTTCCTCAGCTTCGGCATTGGCTACCGCTGGGACGATGCCGTGATAGCTACAGTTGCCGCCGAAATCAAAAATTTCTACATCGGCTACAGCTACGACTACGCTACAAGTGCCATTCGCAGTGCTTCGATGGGAAGCCACGAACTATTCGTGGGCTACAGCCTTAAACTCGACATGGGCGAGAAAAACCGCAACCGCCACAAGAGCGTGAGGATTATGTAAGCAATTATATAGCTAATTAGATAAACCAATCTCGGGGCCTCGGCTCCACCTTGTGTAAGAATATATATGAAAAAGATTAGTAACATATTAATACCATTGACCATAGCGGTGATGATTGCATCTTGCGCTACCGGAGGCTCTCGCGGTTCTGCCGGAGGTGAGGTAACCGGTGTGGGTGCTACATCGTGGGCCGAGCCTACGCCTTACGGAATGGTGCTCGTCGACAGGGGTTCGATGAAAGTCGGTGTAAACAAGGCCGACTCGTTATGGAACCTGCAGGCTGATGCAAGAGGAATCAGTGTCGACGGTTTCTGGATGGACGAGACCGAGATTACAAACGGCAAGTACAAGCAATTTGTATTCTGGGTTCGCGACAGCATCATACGCGAGCGTCTTGCCGACCCGGCATACGGGGGTAACGAAGATTTCAAAATCGAGGAAGACCGCGAAGGAAACCCTGTGACACCTCACCTCAACTGGAACAAGGCTATTCCTTGGCGCAACCCGAACGAGGATGAGCAGCGTGCAATCGAAAGCGTATATCGCACAAACCCAATTACAGGTGTACGCGAACTCGACCCCAACCAGCTCAACTACCGATACGAAGTATACAACCACACCGAGGCTGCACGCCGACGCAACCGCCTCGAGCCCGAACGTCGCGACTACAACACCGACCGTCGCAACGTGCAGCGCGTTGAACCCACAATCTCGAAAGATACCGCATGGATTGACGAAGAAGGCCAAATCCGACGCCAGACAATACAGCGACAGCTAACCGGCCCATACGACTTCCTAAATACATATATCGTGAATGTTTACCCCGACACAACAGCCTGGGTCAACGACTTCGAAAACGCATACAACGAGCCATATGTACGCATGTACTTCGCTCACGGCGGCTACAACGACTATCCAGTGGTAGGCGTGAGCTGGGAACAGGCAAACGCATTTGCTAACTGGCGCACCGAATTCCTTCGCCGTTCGCTCGGCAAAGAAGGCGTATATGTAGAGCCATACCGTCTGCCCACCGAGGCCGAATGGGAATATGCTGCCCGAGCCGGTGTAAACGAGAACATGTACCCTTGGGACGGAGATCTGACTATGAGCGAGGACAAAGGATGCTTCTACGCAAACTTCAAACCTGCTGAGGGTAATTACGTTCGCGACGGTCATGTGATAACTTCTCGGGTAGGCACATACGCGCCAAACGATTTCGGTCTCTACGATATGGCGGGTAACGTGAGCGAATGGACCTCTACCGCATTTACCGAAAGTGTAGGCCGACTTACGAGCGACCTCAACCCCGAATACCGATACAACGCTGCCGAAGAAGACCCCTACAAGATGAAACGTAAAATCATTCGTGGCGGCTCGTGGAAAGACGTGGCTCACAATGTGCGCTCCGACCTGCGTATGTGGGAGTATCAAAACGAACAACGATCTTATATCGGATTCCGCTGCGTGCGTTCGCAGATTGGATTCGCTAAAGGACAGAAACAAAATAAAAAATAACGACGACATGCGGTAAAACCGGATCCGTATATCACCGGGCCCGGCCGAACTAAAGAAATTATAGTACACAATGGGAAAAATCAAGACATACAAAAGCGTTATCGGCACCTTTATCAGTAGCGAGAACGGCCAGCGCTTTTTCAACTTTGCCTACTCTATCGGCGCCGCAATCGTAATCTGGGGTGCACTGTTCAAGATATTGCATCTCCCCGGAGGCAATGCTCTACTTTCAATCGGTATGGGTACCGAGGTGCTCATGTTCGTGCTAACAGCTTTCGACCGTCCTCCTAAAGAATATAAATGGGAAGACGTGTTCCCTGCTCTGCGCGGCGAAGAAGATGCCGAGGTTCGCGGAGGCATCAGCGGTGTAGCCGGTGCTTCTGCAGGCCCTGTTCAGGCAGGTAGCGCTCAAGCCGGACCGGTCGACATCAACGCGTCACAGGTTCAATCCTTTGCCTCGACCACACAGCAATGCCTCGACCAAATGGCAGCTCTTGCCGTAGAGATGCAGCAACTCCACTCCACAACTGCCGCCCTCAACCAAGTATCGGCAACCCTGCTCGACAGTTATCGCGCTATTACCGAGAACTCCGAAGGCATCAGCCGCAGCTCGGCAGGATATGTAGAGCAGATGTCGGCACTGCACCAGAACCTCGGAGGACTCAACACTATCTACGAGCTACAGCTACGCAGCGTTTCTTCGCAAATCGACGCTATCGACCGCGTGAACCGCGGCATCAAGGATATCCGCGACATGTACGAAAAGAGCGCCAACCAGAGCGCCCGCTACTGCGAGGAAACAGAAAAAATGGCTCGCTACATGCAGCAGCTCAACAGCATCTACGAGCGTATGATACAAGCAATGACCGTAAACATGTACCGTCCGGCAAATATGCCCGACCTCGGTGGTATCGATATAAACAGCGACATCCACAACGGTGTTTCGCACCAGGCGCCGGTACAGCAGCAGGCAAACGTCTAATCTTAAATGTAAGAGTCAGATAAATGGGAGCTAATACAAACAGGCTTTCGCCTCGTCAGAAGATGATCAACCTTATGTACATCGTTCTGACGGCTATGCTGGCGCTCAACGTTTCGAGCGACGTGCTCGACGGCTTTACGCAGGTGCACGAGGGCCTAAACCGCTCCAACACCAACTATGGCCAGCGAAACAACGCTATTTACGGCGAACTCGAATCGCTGGCAGCGAAAAACCCCGACAAGGCGACTGCGTGGCTCGAAAAGGCCAACGCTGTCCGCAACCGAACTGCCGAGCTATACAACTACGTCGATACTCTCAAGCAGGCGATTGTAGAAAAAGCCGACGGCGATGATGCAAATGTTTTCGACATCAAAAACCGCGACGACCTCGAATCTGCCGCCGTTGTGATGCTTGCCCCGGGAAATCCCCGAGGTGCTCTCCTTCGCAACAAAATCGACGACTACTGCGCTTTCGTCACAGCATTCATACCCGACACGACCAAGCGAGCCACTATCGCTGAGGCCCTTTCTACCGCTTCGGTAACACGTCGCGGCACTCTCGCACCTCAGGCTTGGGAAGAAGCTAAATTCGACCAGCAGCCTGTCGTTGCTGCCGTGACAATCCTCGCTAAGCTGCAGAGCGACATACTATATGCCGAGGGCGAGGCTCTGAACTCGCTCCTTAGCCAGGTCGACGCCGGCGACGTAAGGGTAAACGAACTATCAGCCTATGTGATGCCTCAGTCGCGACTGGTGATGCGCGGCAGCAAATACTCGGCAAATATCGTGCTTGCGGCTGTAGATACCACCCAGCGCCCGCAGGTCTTCATTGAGGGCAAACAGCTCGCAAACGACCGCGGACTCTACGAAGTAGCCACAGGCTCCACAGGCGACTTCACCTACAAGGGATGGCTCGAGGTCCCCAACCCCGACGGCAGCACTACACGACGCGACTTCACTTCATCGTACACCGTAATCGAGCCTATGGCCACTGTATCGGCTACGATGATGAATGTTCTCTACGCCGGTATCGACAACCCCGTGAGCATTTCAGTGCCGGGCGTTGCAATGGGCGATATATCAGCCTCGATGACAAACGGCTCACTCACTCGCCAGGGCGACCATTGGATAGCACGTCCGGGGCAGGTTGGCAGCGATGCCACTGTCACAGTAACAGCCAACATGGACGGCAAACCGGTTCAAATGGCTCAGACAAAATTCCGTGTTCGCAAGCTCCCCGACCCGACTCCGTTTATAGCATTCAAAGACGCATCAGGTAATACCGACCACTACCGTGGCGGCAAACCATTCAAAAAAGCTCTGCTCCTTGCCTCTCCCGGCCTCGAGGCTGCTATCGACGACGGTTTGCTCGATACTCCGTTTACAGTAGAGAGCTTCGAAACTGTATTCTTCGATTCTTCGGGCAACGCGATGCCGGAAGTAAGCAACGGATCGCAGTTCTCGCAGCGACAGAAACAGCAGTTCCAGCGTCTTGGACGAGGCAAACGATTCTACATTTCCAGAATTCGTGCCAAAGGCCCCGACGGACTTACCCGCGACCTTTCGCCAATGGAGGTCATAATCAACTAAGATTTATCTTAAGATAATTAATAATAATACGATGCACAAGATATTGAGAATAAGCCTTGCGGCCATTGCCCTGTTACTACTTGGCAGCGAACTTTGCGCCCAGGAACAAAGCCAGGGCAGCGTAGTACGCCGTGGCGGACGCGAACGAAAAACCGAGCAGCAGGACGGTTCGCAGGTTACACAGCGCATGCAGAGCTTCTACTCCGACAAGGACGAGTCGATTAGCGATGCCGACAGGCAGTGGATGCGTGTGATTTACCGTTCCATTGACCTCGACAAGGATAAAAACGCCGCGCTATATTTCCCCGAAGAACCGATAGAAGGACAGGAAAACCTGTTCCGCATCATCATGCGCCTGCTGGCCAACAATACCATACCGGCATACGAATATCTCGACGGCCGCGAAATCTTCACCGACCAGTACCGCATCAAGACCCGCGACGTACTCGACAGGTTCTACATACCCTACACCGAGGCCAAGGGTTCTACCGAAAAGAATCCGCGCTTCACTATCGACCCAAGCGACGTTCCTACTAACGAGGTCCTGTCGTACTACGTGGTCGAGCGTTGGGAGTTCGATACCCGCCACAACCGTCTGAGGCCTGTAGTCGAAGCCATTTGCCCGGTATTGCATCGTTCCGGCGATTTTGGCGGAGACGCGCTAAAATACCCCATGTTCTGGGTCAAGTTCTCCGACCTGAGGCCATATCTTGCTGCTCAGGCAATTTTTGTCGACGACGACAACAACCTGCCAACATGCAGCTACGACGACTTCTTCACCCTCAACATGTACGACGGCGACATCTACAAGACCCGCAACCTCAAAAACAAATCGATGGTGCAGCAGTATCCTGACCCCGACGCTCTAAAACGCGCTCAGGACAGCATACAGAGCCGTCTCGACAACTTCGAATCGAAGCTCTGGGTTCCAACCCGCGAAGAGGTTATCGCTGCTCGCGAAGCTCGTGAAGCTCTCGAGGCCGGTGCCGACAGCACTGAAGTCGCCAAAGCTACAGAAAAGACTTCGAATACGCGTGCCACTCGTCGTTCGGCAAAGCGCTCGGCAAAAGCTCCTAAAGAAAAGAAGGTAAAAGAAAGCAAACCGAAAGAAATCAAAAGTTCATCGTCTTCTAACGCTGCCCGTTCGGTACGCCGCCGTCGCTGACAGTCGTACTACAATATCACAGGGTCATCAGGCTGTCAAGCCTTGGTGGCCCTGAAATTTATAGGTACAATATTCGTTTCGCAGACTTCGGCCTGCGGAACCAAATATCTTGGGTTTCAACAATTTCTACCTGTCGGAGGTCTTATTTATAGTTTGCAAACCTCTTACAAGGTAATAAAACTGACATAAACATGACCAAATCACTTGTATCGCTTGCCTTGGGCACTTTTACACTCGGTATAGCCGAGTTTACTATGATGGGCATACTTGGCGATGTAGCCTCAAACCTCGACATAAGCATCGCCCAGGCCGGACATCTCATCTCGGCCTATGCCCTCGGCGTGGCTATCGGCGCTCCGATGCTGATATTCCTTCGTAAATGGCCGCTCAAACGCGTATTGCTTCTTCTGGCAGCTCTTATCGTTGTCGGAAATACCGCTGCGGCTCTGTCCCCGGGCTACGCTATGCTGCTAATTGCTCGATTTGTTTCCGGGCTGCCTCATGGTGCTTTCTTCGGTACAGGAGCTATCGTTTGTTCAAAACTCGCCGGGCAGGGACGCGGAGCCGAGGCTGTAGCAGTAATGGTGGGCGGCATGACTGTGGCAAATGTAATAGGCGTACCGGCAGCCACATACGTAACCACGGCTTTGTCGTGGCGAATTGCATTTGCTATTGTCGCCTTCTTCGGCCTCACGGCTTTTGCCGGCATACGTGTATGGATGCCATATCTGCAGCCACTGCCCGATACCGGCCTCAAAGGGCAATTCCGCTTCCTCAAGAGCCTCGCGCCGTGGCTAATATACGCCGGGGTATTCTTTGGTCAGATGAGCGTGTATTGCTATTTCAGCTATGTAGAGCCTGTCATGACCGAGCTCACAGGATTCACAATGTCGGATATGACTTGGATTATGGTGCTTGCCGGTACAGGTATGGTTACAGGCAACATCCTCGCGGGCAAACTCGCCGACAAATTCGGTGCTGCTAAGATTTCGGCAAGTATTGCGGTAGTGATTCTCGTGATAATGCCGTGTATCTACTTCTTTGTTAATGACAAAATAGTATCGCTGGCATTGCTCTTCATCGCCACGGCATGTTTGTTCGGCATCGGCGGACCGTTGCAATACCTCATAGTCCGATTCGCCAAAGGCGGCGAGATGCTTGGAGGCGCAGGCATACAGATTGCTTTCAACGTATCAAATGCCGTTGCGGCTGTCATTGGCGGCATGGCCATAAACCACGGCCTCGGTCTGGCATCTCCGGCCTTAGTCGGTATTCCCGGCGCTATTATCGCCGCCTCGGCTTTATTCTACATGGTACACCGCTACAAAGAACTGTCGAGATAAAGCAACATAGCATAAAACACAGAGAGGATGCAAAGCAAGGCCGAGCATCCTCTCTGTGTTTTATGGGGTTGTGAATTCGTTTATCTAATCGATACCTTGCGCGATCCTTCGGGGCTTACGATAATGAAGAGTCCGGCTGAGGGCAATTCGATTTCGGCAACACCCGCGGCATCGGTAAGGGCATTTGCAATCGTAATACCGGCAAGTGATACCACGCTTACATTCTGCCCGGCGGCTCCGCGATATATCACGCTGCGACCGGCCACGCTGATATTGCCACCCGAAACAATAGTCTCGCCTACGCCCGATGTGAAATCGAGAGCCACGGTGTTCGACGGCTTCGAATAACGGCTCTCAGCATCGATACCTTCTACAAAGAATCTGAGGGCAGTAGACTCGGCTGGAACGTCGACTGTATATGTCAGGGCCTCGCCAACATCTTGACGGCTTAGAATCGGTGTAAATGTACGTGCAATGGTGCTTACCGCAACATTGTCAAGGCCTACATTGCCGCCTCCGGCCGGCTTGGTATACACGAATCGAAGCTGATGCATACCCTCAGGAACATCTACACTGAGTGTCGCTCCCTTGCCTTCGTATTTATTCACATTGTTTTCAACGAGAATCTGAGTCCATTCTGCATCTGCGTTTTCACGCGCCTCAACCGTAAATACCGACTTGATACCGGCCGAGGTGCTGTTACCTACGAGCCAAAACGATACATGAGTTATCTCGCTTGCATACACTTCCGAAGTTAGTGTGGCCTTGTCCTTGGCAAATTTAAGCACGGGGGCACCGGATGCGATAAGTGCTACAGGGGTAGTAGTAGATTTGTAGATATCGGTTGCACGACCCGACCACTGCCAGTTTGCAGGGATTGCGAGCTTATCGTCGCGACCGAAGTCATGCGTTTCAGTCTTTGTTCCACCTGCTGTCTCGCTTTCAACAGTAAGGGCATACTTGCGAGCTCCCGAGAGAGATTCCCAACTTAGCACGGCCTTGTCTCCCCGGCGCACTGCACTGAGCGCTACCGGACGAAGATATATGAAATCTATAGTGGGAGTTGTAATTGTAGCTTCAGGAGAATATTCCGAATGCTGACGGCCATTTACCGCCCTCACTTTTACCGCATAATCGCGTTCTCCGGCAACACCGGTGAGCAGGTATTCTGTCACATTGCCGACTGCAAAGTCGGTATAGGCACCGAAAGGCTCGCCTTCGCAGCTTACGGCGAGTTCATAGTCAATGGCCTGAGGCACGGCCTTCCACGATATGCGAATAGTACCGTCGTTGCGGGCTTCAAGCACCGGGGCGGCCGGCGTTTCGAAATCGATATGTCCGCCACAAACATTGAAGCTGACTATACCGTTCGACTCTGAAATATCGGTAATCGGGTAATCAATTGCGACTCCGGCCCAAGTACGAAGGGCCGGATATGTATCGGCTGTGAGCGATGTCACATTCTTGCGGCCGGGAAACGAATAAGTATCAAGGTGAATGGGATTGTAATTATCATCCACCGAAGCGTCTGCATAACCTCCGGCCTCTACGATATCCACGCCGATATTAAAGCCGCGACGTGGCACATTGGGCTCGTTGTTGTCCCAGATTGTCTGGTTGAAACTGATATGCCATACCAACAAGCCGTGGCCGGGAAGATAGCTGTCCCAGCCGTCTTTCTGACGGTTCTCGACTACAAAGAACTCATTGTCGAGATTGGTAGGTATGATATAAGCCTTGTTGCTTTTGGTGAGTGATTCGAGCGATATACTCTCCGGGCCTACAAACTCTTCGGGGAACATCCACCCCATTGCATTGCGCTCTACTGCCGAGTAGTTCGGGGGCGTACGACCGTCGTCATTATACGTGCCATAGTCCATGAGGTCCCAGGAACTTGGAGTGCTTAGGTCATAGGTATCATCTGTATTGTAAAGGTCGGGGAGACCAAGTACATGCGAAAATTCGTGGCAGAATGTTGCGATACCGTTGGTTGTATCTGTGGGCTTGGTAGGCGACGGAGGTGTTATCTCGTTGGCACACGCATAGCCGTAGAGGCGTTTGCCGTCGAATTCATAATACTCGTTGTAGAATTCGAAAGCATGAGGCCACACGGTATTGGGGTCGTCGTAGTCAGCCTCGCCGTAGCCTGCGTATATTACAAATACATTATCGATATTGCCGTTATCATCGAGGTCGTACTGCGAATAATCGATTTCGTCGTCGAAAGCCTGAACAGCCTCAAGAATCATTTCGCCTGCGCGGGCGTCATTGTTTCCGCCGTAGTACGACATCCTGTTCTTGAGCGTTATTGGGCCGTAGACTTCAAAGGTGGGGTCGTACAAGCCTTGCGACTGCTCCAGGAAATAATCGCGAGCAGAACCTCGCGCCCCGTCCTCGTTGAAACCGGGTTCGTTGAGCTGGCGGGTAAAATATTCTTTAGGGTCGGAAAGACGGAACTTGACATCGGTAAATTCTACCAGAAACACAAGTCCCTTGCTCTTGCCTGTACGGGGAAACGGCGCTGAGAAATGTCCGATTCCATGATACTTCGAACCGGTTACCGGCGATACATTATTGCTACGGCTAAGCTGCCGGCGACGTTGATATGCCTGTTTCTTCACAGCCTTGATTGCATCGTCATCGGCAACTCTGAGTTTGCCGTCGGCATTGCGGAGCATAGTACTTCCGTCGGCGCTTACATAGTAATGTCCAAACTCGTCGCCAACTTTCATGGCAGTCACTGTTGTGCCGTCGGCGTGGGTATAAGTACGATAGACTCGTTTGGCGGGAATGGCGGTGGCCGTCATCACTCCCATAAGCACAACTGCAGCAATAGTCAGTAGTTTTCTCATGGTCTTTATTTTTAGGTCTGCAGGCAGTTGCCTGCAGTTGTTGGTCTATGTTTTCACTGTGCGCTTTCGGCAATCTCGCCGGGATGCTTCTCAAAATATTGGCGAAGTAACTCGCTGATATTAAAATAGTATCCTTTCGGACTTTGCGAATCTGCCGTCTTCACCTCTATGTAATCGTAGTGTGGAGGCTCGAATCGTTGACTGGTTGCTATATGCTTCGACAGATTCAGGAAGTCGTACTCATGTTGTGGATAAACCACGACAAAGGCGTTGGCAGCATCAACCCCGGTACCCGACGCGGCAATTACAAGCAAGAGGTGATTGAGCTTATACTGCCATATTTTGGCAAGGTCGTATTTGCCGTTCTGCTCGTATACATATATGCGGTTGGTTAGCTGGCGCAGGTCTACAGGGTTGTCGTCAAGAACCTGCAATGCATAGTCAAGCATCTTGCCGCGGTCGGCGCGTGTGCGCTTTTCCTTGGCGTAGATAGGCATTAGCTCCTGAAGCAAGGCCGCATTGGGGGCTTCGCGGTAGGGGTCATAATCTTCCTGAAACATCGTTCCATAATAGAAGTACTGGAAGTCGGTATCTGTCATGGTAGTGTCGTTGGCATTGAAGGCCTTGAGCAATTTCGGATAATAATATCGCGAATTCTCGTCTATACTAGCCTTGGCTATGGCATCCATATCGGGCGGCCCGAGCTCGGCGCGGGCATTGGACTTGGCACTTGCACAAATACTCATTGCAAGACCTATGGCTGCGATAATGATACGTTTCATAGGACCGATGCGATTGTTAATGCCGCCATCGACACTGCCACCACTGAAGGCAGCCCTTTGGCGCACAGATATTGAACAAATGCTGACGATGATACGGCAATACGCGGGCCTTTGGGCGTGCGCATAAACGCAAACGTTCCCAGAAATGCGCCAACGGCGCCTCCAAGAATAATTGCCGAGGCTACCGGTGCTACGAGATAACCAAGTACAACACCTACCACTGTTCCGCCTGCTACATATGAATGTCCCTGGCGCACTCCGGTCAAAGCCTTGGGCTGCAAGAAGCCAAGGCCGAGTACAATCAACGTAGCCACGCACCAGAATATTAAAACTTTCGATTCGAAGTAAGGAATTCCGGCAAAGTGCATGCTCAATATTGAGGCAAAGGCACAAACCACTGCCGGAAAGCGAGGTACGAAAGCACCGCCAACGCCGATGCCGGCAAGCACTAACGCAATTATTTCAAGTAAACTTAAATTCATAACTCACAAATTTAATGAAAAAACGCCAAAAAGAGCGAGACTTTACACTCTTTTTGGCATTTTTTAAGTTATTTAATTCAGTAGACTACCTGATTTGGGACTGAGTCTATATTCTCATTTTCAATACAACATAACCTTTGCTGTGCGCTTGCCTCGGCGCTCGATATAGATGCCTTTGCCGGGTTTATCTACGCGTACACCCTGAAGGTTGTAATATAATGGTGATGCCATTTCTATATCTACATCTTCGATACCGCTTGTCTCGCCAAAGTACTGTACGGCTACCCTATTCTTAAGTTCATATACAGCCCAGTACTTGCCAAGGGCAATGCTTACGTCGCTTGAAAGGCAATGGTTGTGCTCTCGCTCATAGCTACTGTCATAGATGATAATCTGACCATAGTCTGCCTCTGTAAGACTTACAAGCGAGTTAATCATCGCTGTCATATTGGCTCCGGTGATATTATTGCCATAGCATTGCACATGGCGCAACTGCGGGCACGACGAGAAGTCGAGTGAGGCAAGGTTGTTGCCATAGATATTGAGGGTCTTAAGATTGATACTATACGACAGGTCAAGGCTGGTAAGTTCGCATGCCACCATCATAAAGTATGTAAGGTGGGGTAGCTTGGTGATATCGACTGTAGCAAGATCGCAGAGAGCGCCCTGGATTTCGGTAAAGTCGCCATACACACGAAATTCCTTGCCGGGTGTCACAGACAGCTGGAGCGCACGACCTGTCCATTGCTGAATCTCGGCTCCTTCAACCACCGGCATCTGGCTTTCCGACACATTAGCTCCGGCAAATTCTATCTGTACCTGCGTTGCAGTAACTGTAGTACCGGCGAAATAAGGTGTAACTTCGTCGCCGCCGGGTTCGCTGCCTTCATACTTCTTGCCCATGCCGTAGTTACCTCCACCGAAGTAATCCCATACACCCCAGCCTTTTTCTTTAGCTATTGCAACATCGGTAGTGGTAGCAACGTTATGCTCCGTTGTTGATTCGGTATCGATGATGCGGAGAATTCCATCCTTAGAGCTTGGCAATGACCGCATGAAGTTTGTCATAGCACTCCCCAAAAGGGCATTGTCGTAAATATTAATCTGACTAAGGGATGTACAGCCTTGAACTGTTGCAGTCTTAAGATTATTCTTATGTGCGTTGAGAGTGGTCAGTGTGGTGCAGTTAACTACACTCAAATATTCAATATTATTATCTGAGCAGCTGAGTTTGGTAAGTACAGGAGTGCCGAAAAAGCTGATTGAAGAAAGGTCGTTACCGTCGCAACCAAGCTCGGTTACATCGCCTACTATAGTCACTGTCTGCGATGCGATTGTATATTCGATAGCTTTGTCTGTTCCTACCTTGACCGGCTCGTTAAGGCCTTCTACGCGGATATCACCCGACGATTTAAGCTGAAGCGAAATCTTGTCGCCTACATTGCGCGTAGTTTTAAGGCTTATCTGATGCTTTTCGTTCACTGTGGGCTCCACATCGTAACCATAGTATACCTTACCTATCATACCGTTGCCTACCTCGCCGTCATACCAGTCGAGCACGCCCCAGTCCTTGCGGTCGTGAAGCAAGGCTACATTAGCGGCTGAGCAACGGTTACCGTCGGCCGGGTCAAGTGTGTTGACTATATAGAGAGCATAAAACGTCGAGCCTGTTGGCTTGGCGATAGTCTCACAAAAAGCATCCATATCTGCTCCGGCGATATTGTTGCCGAAAATTTGCAGCCAATCTATTTTATCGTTGACCGACAGGTCTACAAACTCAAATCTATTATTATTGAGTTTCAACGTTTTGAGACCGGCACAACCATCGAGCTCGATTTCGCTCAACAGATTGTGGCTAAGGTCGAGTTCTTCGAGCACGGGCTGAACGCCGACCACTACGGTGTGGAGCTTGTTGTCCGACAGAAGCACTCGCTCAAGCTTTGTATTTGAGGCAAGGTTGATTGCCTCTAAATTATTGCCGTGGGCATCGAGGTTGACCAGCTCGGGGCATGTACTCAGATCGATAGCCGACAACTTGTTGTTATAGCACTTGAGTATAAACAAATCCTTTTCTCCCTCGATTTTAAGAGAGGTCAGCTGATTGCCGTAAACCTCAAGCTGTGTCAGATTACCTTTCACTGTGATAGTAGAGCCGGCTGCCTTAGACAAATATATGCCATACTCGCCGGTCCAGTCGGCTCCTTCGACAGTAACATCATCTACAAACGAAGGATAGATACGCAATCTGGTGCCGGCCGGGGCATCGGTGGTCATTGTCACTGTCTGGGCTACGGTGCCGATTCCGGTAAAAGCCGCAAGTCCCACAAGGGCTGCGCGAAGTAATTGTTTCATCATAGTCTTAAGCTACAGGTTCTAAATGATTAAATCATCGCAAAAATAGCTAATATTTCATTCCAAAGCTATAGTTGACGTAAAAATAATACTAAAAAGTTAGAACTATCGCCATTTTTCTCCCAAATTGCTCCGTTTACAAAGCCCAAGCTAAAACCATAATTTTTGTCCCATGCGCTGAGATTTAGCGAAGCTTCTCTCAAGAAAGCCCAGCAAAGCCCCTATTAGACCTATAAGCCCAATCCCAATATAAAAAGCCCCCGGAGAAGGCACAACCTCTCCGAGGACTTGTACTTATCTATAGACCGACCGGTCAGTTAGCGTACATAAACCTTCTTAGAACCACGCACATAGATACCTTGTGAAGGATTCTCTACAGGCACTCCGCTGAGGGTATAGTAGTGACCCTCCCCCCCTACCGAAGCCTCAAGGTCGTCGAGGCCGGCTGATGTATCAAACTTGTAGCCAACGCCCATAGCTTTGAGGGGCGATGTCTCGCGAAGTTTGAGGAATGTGATTTCGGGCAGAGAACCATCTGCTTTGCGCGGACGGAGCAACTGGCTTGAATCAAGGCTCTCGAAATCTGAATCTGAAACCGATACCGAAGGCAGGAACGTATTATTCTCCAATATGCACAAATCCATATTGATATTAACACAATTGGCATCAGCAAGAGTCGGTTTGTACGACAGATTGTTGCGCAGGTGGTGCTCATAGCCATCAACATCCACAGCCTCTTCTATCGACTTACGGTTGACCATGTTGAAGTTACGCTTGTTGCGGTACGAGGTATTATTGCTGAAATCGAGACCGCCGAGGTGGTGGTTAGCATAGAATCCGGCCTGCTTGTTTGACCACGCTAGGCAGTTTGTAACCACGTTGCGAGGTGCGATTGTTCCGGCTTTTACTGTTGATTTCATACCAAAACCGCCTGATTTGAAACCTGTACCGTCGCCTCGTGATACGCGGTCGGCATCGTAGCCGTTTTCCCATGCCCAGCAGTTCTCTATTGTCACCGCCGCGTGGTTGTTGATCAAGTCGTAGCCGTCATCGCTATTGCGCCATGCGCGGCATCCGTAAATCCTATTGCCTGTATAGTTGGTATTATTGAGGTGGAAACCGAATCCGTCGCAGTTACCGCCTGCGCCGCCTTCTGATACAGGGTCGTAGTTATTGTATGCATCGCAATTCTTCACCAGGTTGTTAGAGCCTCGGGTAGCATATACGCCGATACCCATACCGTCGTGCATGTTCACTCGCTCGATTATACAGTTCGAACCGCCGAAAAGACCCACGTTTATACTCTGTGTATGACCGGTCTGTGTCACCTGTATGCCTACGATATCGAAATCGCGAAGGTGCCAGTAGTTGCCCTTAAGATAGAAACCGCACACGCGGGCTTCGCGCTTAACTTCCGATAGGTCGATAGTTACCTTCTCGCCGGGCACACCGCTGATAGTTATTGGCTTACCTGCTGCGCCGCTGGTGGCGAGGTTGTACACACAGTCGTAGGCTCCCTCAGCGCCTTCGCGCATAATATCATTCTGTGCAGGCTTGTGAGTTCCGCCAAGAAGCCAAATGGTATCACCGGCGCGGGCCGATTCGATTGCCTTGCGGATTGTGCCGTAAGGGGTGGCCTGCTGGCCGTTGTTGCTGTCGCTGCCGGTAGGGGATACATAGTACTCGGCTGCAGATACCGGCATCAGCGCCGACAAAAACAATGCTGTAAAAATTATAAGCTTTCTCATAAGTATTTGGTATTAGAAAGGGGCGTTCCGAGGTTCGGGACGCCCCTTAAATTATCATTGATTCAAAGCCAATCAACCGATAAAGAATGCATTCATCTGGCTGGTGGCTGTGAGATCGAGCAACGAGCTATAGAAGTAGCTTACAATACCCAGTACGAGGATACCGCCTACGGTAATCCAAAGTCCGAGACGCTCGCTGAATGCCGAACGGAAGTTGGCAATCTTGCATTCATCCTCGCTGATAAACATCGCTTTTACTACAAGAAGGTAGTAGTAGAGCGACACGATAGTATTGATCAACGCGATAAGCACAAGCACGTAGATTGCAACCGAACCCTGGTTGATAGCTCCGGTGAAGATGAAGAACTTCGAGAAGAAGCCTGCAAACGGGGGAATACCGGCGAGTGAGAACATTGCGAGCATCATAGCTACCGACAGACGCGGATTGGTCTTGTAAAGACCCTTGTAGTCGTCCATCGATACTTTGCCGCTTGCATTCTCGATTGCGCCAATCACACCGAAGGCGGCAAGGTTCGAGAAGATGTATACAAGCACGTAGTACATCAGCGCGGCAACACCCATGGCATTATAAGCGATTACACCAAGCATGATATAACCGGCCTGCGAAATCGACGAGAACGCCAGGAAACGCTTCATATTGCGCTGGCGGATTGCGAAGAGGTTACCTATGGTGATTGTAAGGATGATGAGCGCATAGAGCATCCACTCCCATACCTGTGAGTAAAGTGCGCCGAAAACCTGGCTAAGAACTACCAGGAACGCAAAAGCGGTGGCGCCCTTCGAGATTACCGACAAATACGATGTAACCGAGGTGGGGGCACCCTGATATACATCGGCGGTCCAGAGGTGGAAGGGTACAAGCGATAGCTTGAAGCCGATACCGGCGATCACAAATGCGATTGCCATAATCAGCAGCAGGCTCTGCTGAGAGGTGAGTGCAAAATAGATGTCGTTGAAGTACATCGAGCCGGTCAGACCATAGACAAACGACAGACCCATCATAAAGATTGCCGACGAGAACACTGCGGTGAGGATATATTTCACTGCGGCTTCGTGGCTCTCGTAGCGGTTCTTGTCGAGTGCTACCATGGCTGCAAGCGGAAGTGAGGCACTTTCGAGGCCGATGATAAACAGCAGGAAGTGACGGCCCGAAATCATCAGGTACATGCCGAAGAGTGTTACAAGCAGTAGCTCGTAGAACTCGCCGCGACGCATGGTCATCGCTTCGCTGTTTGTCCATTTGATTGACTGTATAAGCACTATCACAACACCTACATTCAGGATATTCTTGATAGCGGCAATTACCGGAGAGGTTACATACATGCCCGCAAATGCCGATGTATCGCAGCACGGTGCAAGACAGCTGCTGCAGAAACCACCGAGGGTAACAAGCAGCATCAGTACTGTGCTAAAGACGGGCAGACTTTTCTGAGCCCCTCGTGGCATGAAGGTGTCGTAGAGGAACACCAGCAGGAAAACGACCAGCAGGCCGATTTCTTGCTTCATAGCTAAAAATTGTGAGTAATCCATTGCAATTTATACTGAGGGGTTTACATTCCAAGCACGCGGAAGATTTCCGGAGTGAAGGTTGTATTGATCAGATTATTGAAGAAGTTCGGGAAGCAACCGATAGCGGCTACACAGAGGATAAGTGTAACTGTCGAGAAGCGTTCCCACCAGGTGGCGTCTGTCAGAGTACGGTGGTGGTCATCGTAAACCGGGCCGAAGAGAAGCTTGCCTACTACGCGAAGGATGTAAACAGCTGTGATGACAATCGAGCAGCATGCGATGATTGTGAACACTAACTTGAGCGATCCGGCGCCGCTTAGATAATCTGCCATACCGGCCTGGAACGAACCTACGAATATTGTCATTTCTGCCACGAAACCGCTCAAACCGGGAAGACCGAGCGATGCCATACCGGCAATTACATAGCATACCGACAAGTAAGGCATTATCTGCATCATACCGCCCATTTCGGTGATTTCGCGGGTGTGTGTACGACCGTAAATCATACCGATAAGTGCGAAGAACAAGGCTGTCATCAGACCGTGTGAGAGCATCTGCATGATAGCACCGGTCATAGCGGTTGAGTTAAGCATCAGGATTGCGAAAAGCACAAGACCGCAGTGTGATACCGACGAGTAAGCGTTGATATACTTGAGGTCGGTCTTGACGCATGCACAGAAAGCACCGTATACTACCGAGATACCGGTAAGTATCAAGAAGATGAACGAAAGCTCTTTTGCTGCGAAAGGCATCAGGTAGATAGCCACGCGGAAGCAGCCGTAACCACCAAGCTTCATCAGTACGCCCGCATGGAGCATCGACACTGCTGTGGGGGCCGAGGCGTGACCGTCAGGACTCCAGGTGTGGAAGGGGAACATTGCTCCAAGGACACCGAAACCTACAAAGGTCATCGGGAAGAGGAACTGCTGCCAGCCGTGGGGGATAGCATCGTATTTGGCAATCTCGAGGATATTCCAGGTCAGCTGGCTTCCTTCGGGAGCTGAATGATAGTAGATACCGATGAGGCCGAGCATCAGGAATGCAGAGCCGCCCATAAGCATCAGGGTAAGCTTCATTGCCGAATAGTTCTTGCGGCCCGAGCCCCATACGCCGATGAGAAGGTACATCGGGATAAGAGCAACCTCATAGAACATAAACATCGTAAAGAGGTCTACCGAGATAAAGAAGCCGAATACACCGGTCGAAAGGAGTATAAGCCACAGGAAGAACTCTTTGGGCTGAGGAATTGTCCATGAGGCAAAGGAGCCTGCGAAAACTATTATCGACGACAGGATAAGCATCGCTATCGAAATACCGTCGACACCTACGGCAAGGTTGATATGAAGGGGAGCGAACCACGACCATGAGCCGGTAAACAACATCGGCTCGGTATTACCGGTGGCTCGGATTGCAAGGTACTCGACCAGCACATAAACCGACAGTGCCAGCAGTGCGATCGATCCTGTTACTGCTACCGCACGAATCTGCTTGATATTCTGGCATAGACCCAGACCGATAAGCATAATCACCGGTATGACTACAAAGTAGATTAATATATTGGAAAACATCGTATTTACTGATTTTTATGTGTTTGCACCGTCTGGTTAGATTAAGCAAAGGGCTGTGATTCCGCCAAGAGCAAGAGCGCCAATCAGATAGTACCATACATACATCTGTATCTGGCCCGACTGCAGCGGTTTGATTGCATCAGAAGCCTTGTTGGTGATTGTCGCGAACGAATCCATGGTGCCGTCGATGATATGGCGGTCAAACCAGGCAAGAGGACGGCAAACACAGCCGAAGATGATGCGGTGGGTGATAAACATATAAAGTTCATCGAAGTAGAAGCGGTGGTAGCTCCATGTCCACAGTGCGGGCAGCGCGTTGCGCATCTTCGACGGAAGGCTGTTTTCCTTGCGGTACATTACGGTGGCAAGACCGATTGCTGCGATTGCTACCAAAAGGCTGATAGAAGCAACACTCCAGTCAAGCGCCTTGAGGTTAGTAAAGAAGCTTACTTCCTCAAACATCGGATGACCGTTCCATGTTACAAGATTGCCGAAGGGTACAAAACCTGCGAAGCAAGATACTACTGAAAGGATTACCAGCGGCAGGGTCATAGTCCAGGCCTGGTCGTGAGGCTCGTGATGTCCCTTGGGAGTCTCATGCTCTTTCCACCAGAATATCAGGTAGTAGAGACGGAACATGTAGAACGCGGTAAGACCGGCTACAAACGACATCCATACATACCACAGAGTCGACTGACCGAAGCATGCTGTCAGGATTTCGTCTTTTGAGAAGAAACCAGCAAACGGTATGATACCTGCGATTGCGAGACAGCCGATCAGGAACGCTATATGGGTAATAGGCATATGTTTGCGCAGACCGTGCATCTCGGTGTAGTTGTTCGATCCGATTGCGTGGATGATAGCACCGGCGCAAAGGAAGAGCAACGCCTTGAACATCGCGTGGGTAAACAGGTGGAACATCGAGGCCATGTAGCCGAGACCGTGGTGGAACTCGGGACGGGCTACACCAAGCGATACCATCATAAATGCTATCTGAGAGATAGTAGAGAACGCCAGAACGCGCTTGATATCAAGCTGGGTACATGCCACGATTGCAGCATACAGGGCGGTAACAGCGCCGACTACTACGATGATATTGAGCGCGGCCTCCTCCATTAGGTACAAGGGGAAAAGACGGGCTACAAGGTATACACCGGCTACAACCATGGTTGCTGCGTGGATGAGCGCCGACACAGGGGTAGGACCTTCCATTGCGTCAGGAAGCCAGATATGCAGAGGCATCATTGCCGATTTACCCATGCCGCCCATATAAATCAGTACGAGCGCCCAGGTCAGAACAGATGCACCCATAAAGGTGGGAGCTGCGCTGTTGGCAAAGATTCCACGGATATATTCAGCTGTGCCAAGATTTACCTGGCTTACGCCGGCAATGCCCTCTACAGGGATAGAGGTCAGCTCGGTGAAATTGAAGGTGCCGGTATACCACGAAAGGGTAAGAATACCGATCAAGAAGCCAAGGTCGGCAAATCGGGTTACGATAAATGCTTTCTTTGATGCAGATACTGCGCTCGGTTTGGTATAGTAGAAACCGATCAGCAGGTATGACGATGCACCCACAAGCTCCCAGAAAATATACATCTGGAAAATGTTCGGGGCTACGACAAGTCCGAGCATCGAGAAACTAAAGAGCGACAGGAAGGCGTAGAATCGCTGGAAACCGTGCTCGAAGACTCCGTGGTGATCGCGCATATAGCCCATGCTGTAGAGGTGTACCATAAATGATATGGTAGTGATGACTACAAGCATCATCGCCGAAATCGGGTCGAGAAGGAAGCCCAGTTTAATTACAAGTCTGTCGGTAAACTGCAACCAGGTCTGGTCGAATACGAGGTATTGCAGACGTTCGCCGGCTTCGTTGATAAAAATATCTGCGCCGGAGAAGAAATACTGGAAAGCAGTATAGTAGGCAAGCACCAGGACGGTGCCCATGCCGCATGTGCCAAGGATGCCCGCAAGTTTATGTGTCATCTTCATGCCGGTGAGGCCAAGGAAGATGAACATGAACAGCGGTATGGCCAGGATTAGGATAGGAATCGTTACGTCCATAGTGCTTTAGAATTTCATTTCGTTAAGCGAGCGTACGTCAATATTCTTGGCGGCTCGGAAAATGTTGATGATGATAGCGATTGCAAGCGCTGTCTCTGCCGCAGCTATTGCGATTGCGAACAGCGTGAAGAACATGCCCTCCATCTGTTCGGGATAGAGAAAGCGGTTGAAAACCACAAAGTTGATATCAACGGCATTGAGCATCAGCTCCAGTGAGATGAGCATGGCGATCATGTTTTTACGTGTGATAAAGCCATAAACGCCGCAGCAGAACATCACCAGTGCGGGTACGAGGTAATATATAGCTGTTATTTCCATAGTATCAACGTTTGCGGGCAACGACTACGCCGCCGATTATACATGCGAGCAACAGCACACTCACGGCCTCGAAGGGCAACAGGTACTGTCCGTGGCCGGAGCCAAGGAGTGCCTCGCCGACTTGTTGCATGTCGGGGGCGTCCATATCGGGCTTGGAGGCAAAAGCAACGCTGCATCGGCTTACAAGAGCATAGCCTGCGAGAAGCAGGGTAGCTATCGCGCCAATCGCACCAAGAAATCGTGATTTCGAGGTCAGGCGTTCGGTATTGTCTCCCGGTTTGCTCGTAAGAAGGATGGCAAATACAAATAGCACAACGATACCTCCGGCATACACCGCGATCTGCACTGCACCGAGGAACTCATAGTCAAGCATGAAGTAAACTACGGCGGCGGCAAATAGGGTGAACAGCAGGTAGGTCGCTGCACGCAATATCTTGCGTGTTGTAACGGCCATCACTGAGAAGACTATCATCGCCAGAGCGACGATAAAATACAAGATTATACTTCCTACTGATTCCATATCGGTTTATTTATTTTCCTCTTTTGTGTCGGGAGCGGCTTTGCCTGCGCTCTCCTGTCCGGCGGCTTTCGCTGCTGCGGCTGCGGCGTCTTTGGCCTTAGCCTCGGCTATCTTGGCCTGACGTTCGGCCTCGATCTTGGCAAGCTGCTCGGGCGTGGGTTCCGGCTCTTCTTTTTCGGGGAGATAGTTGAGTTGCTTGACAAGCTTCGAACGCGTAAAAACGGCCTGTTCGAAATCGTTGTCAAACTCGATTGCGCCCGTGGGGCAGCTGGTCACACACAGCTGGCAGAAGGTACAGCTGCCAAGGTCGTAATGATACTTGACAAGCTTTTTCTTCTTGGTTCCCTGCATGGTGGTTACCATTTTTGTCTCGATCGAGATGGTGCCGTTGGGGCAGTTGCGTTCGCAGTTCTGACATGCGATACATTTGTGATTGCCTTCGGCGTCGTAGACAAATTTCAGTTGAGCACGGAAGCGCTCCGGCCAATGATGCTCGGTGCGGTTCTCGGGATAGCACTCGGTGATTTTCGGCGTCACGAACTCTTTGCCGGTCACCTTCATGCCTTTAAGCAGGCTCAGGATGCCGGAGCCTAACGATGAAAAGTATTCTGATACACTACCCATTGATATGAGGTCTTGTTGGTTTACTATATATTCTTTTTTTCAAAAACTGCTGTGCCTTATCACGCCCGCCTAATCGCGCCTTTGTCCTCCGACAATGTCGAGTAGCTCGGTCGTAATGCTTTGCTGTCGTAATTTGTTATATTCAAGCTGTAGCTGCTCAAGCAGTTTCTGAGCATTGTCGTTGGCGCTCTGCATTGCCATTACTCGCGCGGCCTGTTCACTCGCCCGGTTTTGGGCAAATGCTTCCTGCATCTGCGACAGAAGGAACATCGGAAGCACCGTGCGGAAAATGGTATCGGCATCCGGCTCGAACAGATAAGGCCTGCCCGAGGCATTGCCTTCACTGCTGAGCTTGCCTGCGCTTATTGGCAGGTAGCCGTCGCTCACAAGACGCTGGCGGCCTGCCGATATAAAGTGCACATACATCAATTCTACACGGTCGGTTTCGCCGCTGAGGAAACGTTGCTCAAGGCCCTGGGCAAATATCTTAACCGCATCTCCCTCGCTCTTGGAGTCTACTCCGGCTGCTGGGGTATAGTGCAGTTTGGGGTCCGAGCTGGCAAGCTTTTCGATAGGCTGCTGTAGTTTTTTACCTACAGGTATCAGCTCTATCTCTACTTCATTGCCGCATTCCTGACGCAATTGCGCGATTGTGGCTATTACACCTTTGAATATATTGACATTATATGCGCCGCAAAGGCCGTCGTCGCTGCCAAGGAGCACTACTGTGGCATGCTTAACCACTCCGCGCTCTATTGTCAGCGGCGAGCTTACGGCGGCGTCGCTGCTGAGCAAATTGCCGATAATGCTTTGCACGCAGTCGCGGAAGGGCGACAGTCGGCGAAGTATACCCTCGGCCTTGTGCATCTTGGCCGAAGATATCATTTTCATTGCGCCGGTTATCTTCTCCGAAGAGCCTACCGACCCGATGCGGCCTTTTAATTCACGTAATGTTGCCATTGGTTTATTATCGGTTTGATTTGCCTGGTTCTGTTGATTTCAATCTTTAAAACGCTTAACTCTGGAAACGTGCTGCCACGTCGTGTGCGGCAAGTTTCAGTTTCTCGGCGATTTCGTCGGTCAGCGATCCTTTACCGAGAGATGCCATTTCTTCAGGATACTTGGCATGCATAAGCTGCAAGAACTGCTTTTCGAATTCTGCAACCTGGTCGATAGGCACTGCCTCGAGAAGGCCGTTAACGCCGCAGTAGATTACTGCGATTTCGTCTTCTACAGGCATCGGGCGGTACTGAGGCTGGATGAGCAGGCGCTCGTTCTTGCGGCCCTTGTCTATTACACGGGCTGTCACAGCATCCATATCGCCGCCAAATTTTGTAAAGGCTTCGAGTTCGCGGAACTGGGCCTGGTCAATCTTCAATGTACCGGCAACCTTCTTCATCGATTTCACCTGTGCCGAACCACCTACACGCGATACAGAGATACCTACGTTGATAGCCGGGCGGATACCACGGTTGAAGAGTGCTGTCTCAAGGAAGATCTGACCGTCGGTAATCGAAATTACGTTAGTCGGGATATATGCTGATACGTCACCGGCCTGGGTCTCGATGATAGGTAGCGCGGTAAGCGAACCACCGGCCTTCATGATAGGCTTGAGTGCCTCGGGAAGGTCATTCATCTGCGAGGCCACTTCCTGATTGTCGATAATCTTGGCGGCACGCTCGAGTAGACGTGAATGGAGATAGAAGATATCGCCGGGATAAGCTTCGCGGCCCGAAGGACGCTTGAGGATCAGCGATACCTCGCGGTAAGCAACGGCCTGTTTCGACAGGTCATCGTATACGATAAGGGCGTCGCGTCCGGTATCACGGAAATACTCGCCGATAGCAACGCCTGCAAAGGGGGCGAAATAGCGCATTGCGGCCGACTCTGACGCTGTTGCGGCTACTACGACGGTATACTCGAGTGCGCCGTGCTCTTTGAGCGTGTTAACAATCGAGGCAATCGACGATGCCTTCTGGCCGATAGCTACATAGATGCAATATACGGGCTTGCCTTCTTCGTAGCTTTTGCGCTGGTTGATAATGGTATCGATGGCGATAGCGGTCTTGCCGATCTGGCGGTCACCGATGATAAGCTCGCGCTGGCCGCGGCCTATGGGCACCATAGAGTCGATAGCCTTGAGACCGGTCTGCAGTGGCTGCTTCACAGGCTGGCGGTAGATTACACCGGGGGCCTTGCGCTCAAGGGGCAGACGGATAAGGTCGCCGCTGATAGGGCCGTTTCCGTCGATAGGCTCGCCAAGGATGTTGATCACACGTCCCAGCAAGCCCTCGCCTACGGGAATCGAAGCGATTTGGCCGGTGCGGCGCACTGTCATGTTCTCGGCTACCTCATTGACGTTGTTGAGTAGGATGACGCCCACGTTGCTCTCCTCGAGGTTCATGGCGACGCCTTTGACGCCGTTTTCGAATTCTACAAGCTCGTTGGCACCCACATTATCGAGGCCATAGACGTGAGCCACACCGTCGCCCACGTCGAGCACGGTGCCTACTTCCTCGAAAGTTATCTTGGAGTTGATGTTTTCGAGCTCTTGTTTCAATACTTGAGATATCTCGCTGGGATTAATCATTGTATGCGGATAACTTGCTGTTGTGTTGTTAGAAAAAGTATGACTCCGCTATCAGTTGATAAGCTTCAGACGGAGTTGTTTGAGTTGGGTACTTACTGAGGCGTCGAGACGCTCGGAATTTACCGTTACTGTAAATCCGCCGATCAACGACGGGTCAACTGTATAGTTGTACTCGAAAGTACCCTCTCCGATATGTTTTCCGATAATGCCTTCGAGGCGCTTGCGTTCGCGGTCACCCATAGGAGCGGCTGAGCTGATATCGACTCGGTATATGGCATTTTCCTGCCTATACAGGTCTACGTATGCCCGGGCGATGTCTCCTATCATGTCCGTACGCTTTTTCTTCTCCAGCAGGCGAAGGAAATCGACGAAGGTCGCTTCAGGCTTGCCGTCCTTGCCGCAAACCGCTGTTATGAGCAGCGTCGTCTTGTCGGCTTCGCTCACAAACGGATTAGCAACAGTAGCTGACAAGCCCGGGGTTTCGGCAAATGCCTTGCCCAAGGCCAGCATCAACTGGTAGAGCTTGGCTGTGTCAGAGCGCTCGACACCTACGGCATAGAGCGCTTTGGCATAGCGGCGGGGAATTAGACCTTGATCCATGTGGATTTATTTTGCAGGGTCAATCTGATCAAGCAGGCTGTCGACAAGCTTCTCCTGGGCGGCGTCCTGCTGCATTTGATTGTGTACAATCTTGCCGGCGATGTCGAGGGCAAACTGGCTCACCTGGTTACGGAACTGCTGCTGAGCTTCCTTCTGCTGCTGGGCAATCTGGAGTTTTGCATTGTCCATTACCTTCTGGGCCTCGACCTGGGCTGCGCTGCGGGCCTGCTCGATGATTTGTGTTTTCATCTTGTCGGCTTCGCGCAGGATGTCGGCCTGCTGACGACGGGCTTCGTTGAGATAGCTCTCTGCTTCGGTGCGGGCGTTGTCAAGTTGTGCCTTAGCGTCCTGGGCGTATTCCACCCCCTTGTCGATAAGGTCGGCACGGCTGTCGACGCTGCGAAGTATCACCGGCCAGGCAAACTTCCACAATGCGAGGAAGAGGATGCCAAAGGCGATGAACATCCAGAAGACGAGGCCGAAATCGGGCGTGAATAGTTCCATTTAGCGATGTATTGGGGCGTGGATTACATGAACAGGCACAGGGCGCAGACGATGACGGCGAAAAGTGCCACACCTTCGACAAGCGCTGCGATTACGATCATATTGCTTCGGATATCGCCGGCAGCTTCAGGCTGACGGGCGATCGCTTCCATAGCGGCTGCGCCGATTTTACCGATGCCGATACCTGCGCCGATGGCGGCGATGGCAGCGCCTATGCTGGCGCCGAGTCCCAGTACGGGAGCAATTGCTGCTAAAAGTCCAAACATTGTTGTGTGTGTGTTTATTTATGGATTATTATATTTTTATACGAGGGTGTCTACTATTTCCTTGCCTACTTTGTGGTCGGCCTCGGCCTCTTCCTTCTCATGCTCCTGCTCTTGGGCAAGGCCGATGAAGATTGTCGATAGCATCGTGAACACATATGCCTGGATAAAACTTACCAGTACATCGATAAGCAACATGAAAATCGAGAATATAAGCGATACTACCGTCGAGGCACCGCCCGCTACGGGGTTTATGGCCGAGAAGATAAATATCAGCAGTGTAAGGGTGATTACAATCATATGGCCGCCCATCATGTTGGCAAACAGACGGACTGTAAGTGCCGCAGGCTTGGTAAACATACCGAAGATTTCAATCACCGGCATAATAGGCAGTGGCACCTTGAGCCACCAAGGCACATCGGGCCAGAAGATTTCCTTCCAATAGTGCTTGTTGGCAAAGCAGTTGGTGGCGATAAACGTACATACCGACAGCACCAGCGTAACGGCGATATTGCCGGTAAGGTTAGCGCCGCCGGGGAAGATGACAACCAAACCCAACAGGTTCATCACCAAAATGAAGAAGAACACTGTCATCAGATAGGGTGCAAAGCGGCGGGCCTGCGGGCCGAGAATAGGCTTCACGACACCGTCGTACACAAATGTGACAACGGCCTCAACTGCGCCAAGGCCCTTGCGCGGAGCTTTATAGGGGTGCTTCTTAAGGAAAGCAGCCAACCATAGCATCACGCCGCCAACAAGAAGTATGCAGATAAAGAGTGCGCACACATTCTTGGTGATCGAGATATCCCAGGGACGTACCTCTTTACCATCTACGATTTCTACCAGTTTGCCTTTATACTTGCTCTCCGGTCCGCCGATAGTAAATGTGCATCCGCCGTCGGTATAAACTGCGCCGTGGTCGAGGTGGCTCGACGAAAAACAGTGGAAACCGTCAGATGCGAAGCACATCACAGGCAGGGGTATGCGGTGATGATGATCGAAGGGAACTTCCCAGCCATAGCCGTCGAGCAGGTGCTCAAAGATTATATCCTTGGGATTGATCTTTGACTCTGCCGAATCTGCGGCCTCCGATGCCGATGCGCCGACCGACAGTACAGCCAGCAACATCAGTACTATAATATGTTTGAAGCGGCTTATCATATCAATAGACGCAAACAGACACTATATTATTATCCACATCCACAATACCGCCTGTTACCGGAGTAGACTGCTCTGCCCCGCTCTCGTCGGTATAGCGTATGGTACCGGCCGACATCGTTGCTAACAGCGAGGCATGGTTGCGCAGAACGGTAAACTCGCCCATAGTACCCGGTAGGGTTACGGCGACTACCTCTCCTGTATAAAGCACAGCATCTGCAGATATAATTTTCAGTGTCATATAATTGGTTTTTCTAATTTATGTTTTTGGTTTCCGGCTTACGGTCATTACTTACGCAAGCCGGCTGCCATAAACAATATTTTGCGCGGTCAAATTTTATTTCACCTCGGCCAACAGGCGTTTACCCTTCTCAATGGCATCGTCGATAGTACCGACATTGAGGAATGCCTGTTCGGGATATTCGTCCATTTCGCCCGAGAGAATCATCTTGAAGCCACGGATAGTCTCGCTCAGAGGCACCATTACGCCGGGAAGACCGGTGAACTGCTCGGCAACATGGAAGGGCTGCGACAGGAAGCGCTGTGCACGGCGGGCACGGGCTACAACGAGTTTGTCGTCGTCGCTAAGCTCGTCAACACCAAGAATGGCGATGATATCCTGAAGCTCGTTGTACTTCTGCAGCAGCTGCTTTACAGCCTGAGCTGTGTTATAGTGTTCCTCACCGATGATATTCGGGTCGAGAATACGCGATGTCGATTCCAGAGGGTCTACAGCCGGGTAGATACCAAGCTCGGTAATCTTACGGCTCAACACGGTAGTAGCATCAAGGAAGTTGAAGGTAGTAGCGGGTGCGGGGTCGGTCAAGTCATCGGCAGGCACATAGATAGCCTGAACAGAGGTAATAGAACCGTTCTTGGTCGATGTGATTCGCTCCTGCAGAGCACCCATTTCCGATGCAAGAGTAGGCTGGTAACCTACGGCCGAAGGCATACGGCCGAGAAGGGCCGAAACCTCAGAACCTGCCTGGGTGAAACGGAAGATGTTGTCGATAAAGAGAAGCACGTCCTTACCACCGGCACCCTGGTCGCGGAACTGCTCGGCTACGGTAAGACCCGACAGAGCCACACGAAGACGTGCGCCCGGCGGTTCGTTCATCTGACCGAAAACGAGTGTTGCCTGCGAGTTCTTGAGTTCCTCGTGGTCAACGTCGGCAAGGTTCCACTCGCCGCGTTCCATGCCTTCTTCAAATTTCTTGCCATAGCGCATAACACCGCTCTCGATCATCTCGCGCAGCAGGTCATTACCCTCGCGGGTACGCTCGCCTACACCGGTAAATACCGAGAAACCGTCGTGACCCTTGGCAATATTGTTGATAAGCTCCATGATAAGCACGGTCTTGCCTACACCTGCACCACCGAACAGACCGATCTTACCACCTTTGCTGTAAGGTTCGAGAAGGTCGATAACCTTGATACCGGTAGCCAGAATCTCAGTACTGGTAGTAAGGTCTTCAAACTCGGGAGCGGGCTGGTGAATCGAGCGCATGTTCTCGCGTTTGAGAGCAGGAAGCTTGTCGATAGCCTCGCCGACAACGTTGAGCAGACGGCCCTTTACCTGGTCACCGGTAGGAACAGCGATTGGACGTTCGAGGTTGACCACGGGCATTCCGCGACGCAGACCGTCGGTACTCTCCATGGCAACGCAGCGCACGGTGTCTTCGCCGATGTGCTGCTCCACTTCGAGGATAGTTTCGCCGCCTTCGGGACGGTCGATTTTAAGAGCGGTATAGATGGGCGGTATCACGTTGTCGTCGAAAACAACGTCGACTACCGGGCCTATGACCTGGGCTATTTTGCCTTGTTTCTCGCTCATGGCTTATATGGAGTGCTTGTTATTTAAAAGTGAAAGTTTGTGATAATGACGATAACCATCAACACAAGGTTGAAAAGGTTGATAGGAAGGAGGTACTTCCATTCGAGCGACAGCAGCTGGTCGATACGCAGACGGGGGAAGGTCCACTTGAACCAGATGATGACAAATGAAAGGGCGAAAGCCTTGAGGATAAACCATACAACGCCGGGGATATAGTCCATAATAGCGTTGAAGCCATCCCAGCCGGGGAAGTGGAGAGGCATCCAGCCGCCGAAGAAGAGCAGCGCTGCAACGCCCGACACGATAAACAGGTTGAGGTACTCGGCAAGGTAGAAGAAGCCGAAGTGCATACCCGAATATTCGGTATGATAACCGGCGGTAAGCTCACTCTCGGCCTCGGGAAGGTCGAACGGGCCGCGATTGGTCTCGGCGGTACCGGCAATCATATAGATTACAAATGCAATAAGAGCGGGGATATGGCCCTTGAAGATAAACCAGAGGTCCTGCTGCTCGGCTACGATGCCTTCTACCGACATTGTACCGGCAAGACATACCATAGTGATTACCGACAGGCCGATCGAAAGTTCGTAGCTCACCATCTGGGCGCCCGAACGGAGCGAGCCGATGAGGGTAAACTTGTTGTTCGAAGACCAACCGGCCAACAGAATACCGAGCACACCTATCGACGAAACGGCGATGAGGAAGAAGATGCCGATATTGAAGTTGATAACCTGCAGACCGTTGCCCCACGGAAGCACCGCGAAAGCAAGCATCGAAGCGATGATTACCAGGTAAGGCGCGAGGGCGAAAAGGAAGCGGTCGATATGGTTGAGATGAATAATCTCCTTAATGAGCATCTTGAACATATCGGCGAAGCTCTGGCACAAGCCCATAGGGCCTACACGGTTCGGGCCGAGACGGCACTGGAATGCGGCGCAGAGTTTACGCTCGTAGTAGATGTAGAAAAGGGCGAGCAAGGCATAGACCAACAGCAGACCTACGCCTACAAGAAGGCACTCGGTTGTGACGGCAAGCCATCCCGGCATGAGCGAACGCAGCGAGTTGTCGATCCACGTGGTGATGAAAGAAAAATCTTGCATTATGCTGTGATATTACTGATTAGCTATTGTGTTACGTCGCATTGATCAACGGTCGATATCAGGCACGATATAGTCGAGCGAGCCGCCGATTGTGATAAGGTCGGCAATCTTCTGACCGCGGGTGATATGGTCTACCACCGCTGCCTGGGGCAGACAGGGGGTAGCGAGCTTGATACGGTAAGGCTTTGTAGAGCCGTCGCTTTCGAGATAGATACCGAATGCGCCACGGCAGCCCTCAGTGAGCTGGAACCATTTGCCTACGGGGAGTTTGATTACCTTGGGTACTTTTACGCAATATTCGCCGTCGGGGATATTGTCGACAAGCTGCTCGAGAATCTTGGCCGATTCTTCCATTTCGCGCATACGGCATTTGAAACGTGCCATAGAGTCGCCTTCGGTAGCAACAACTTCTTCGAAGTCGAGTTCCGAATAGATGCTGTAGGGTTGAAGCTTACGCATGTCGCAAGCCCAGCCCGAGGCGCGGCCAGAAGGACCGGTTACGCCGTAAGCGATAGCATCCTCACGCGAAAGTACGCCAACGCCTTCCATACGGTTCTTGGCGATAACGTTGCCGGTAAAGATTTCGTTGTATTCTTTGATATTCTTGGGCAGTACGGCGAGCAGGGCTTTCACGTCGTCGACAAAGTCGGGAGCGAGGTCCTGCATCACACCACCGATGCAATCGTAGTTGAATGTCATGCGGGCACCGCAGGTCTTCTCCATGATGTCGAGAATCTGCTCACGCACACGCAGTGTGTAAAAGAGCATTGTCGTTGCACCAAGGTCCATGCAGTATGTACCGATAAAGAGGCAGTGAGATGCGATACGCGACAGCTCGTCCATCATCACACGGATTACCTGTGCGCGACGGCTGATTTCGATACCGGCAGCCTTCTCGATAATCATACACAGAGCATGGTGGTAGTTGTGTGCCGAGAAGTAGTCCATTCGGTCCATAAAATGGAGCGTCTGGGGATAAGAGAGCGATTCGCACAATTTTTCGATACCGCGATGGATATAACCCAGATAGATATCGATTTTCTGGATTTCCTCGCCGTTGACAGCTGTGCGGAAACGAAGCACGCCGTGGGTAGCGGGGTGCTGCGGGCCGATATTCACTACGAAATCGTCTTTCTCGAAGATGCGGCGCTGGCCCTTAACGAGCTGGCCTTTGTCGTCGAGGCTGTAAACGTCGGTAAAGTCGGTCTGGCGCTCGTTTTCAATCGACACGGGGTTGATTTCAGGATTGGCATCGTAGTCCTTACGCATGGGATAGCCTACCCAGTCGAGGTTGAGGAACAGGCGGCGCATATCGCTGTGGCCCACGAAGATGATACCGAAGAAATCGTATACTTCGCGTTCGTAGAGACCGGCCACATGCCACACGTCTTCCACCGAGTGTATCCAGGGTTTCTCGCGGTCGCCCTTGGCAATAACCTTCACACCGACAATATCGTTTGTCTTTGTCGACATCAGATAGTATATAGCGCCGAGGTTTTCGGTCCAGTCCATGCCTACCACGGTAACGCAGTAGTCGAATTTGAGATCGGCGTCGTCGCGGAGGGCGAGAGCCATATCATGCCACTGCTCTTCGGGGATAGTCACCAGAGGGGTGGCATCGCCTTCGACTGTAGCGGCGGGGAAGAGGGTCTGTATCTTTTGGATGAAATTAGCCATAACAGAAATTAATGACCGGGGTTAATCTTCGACGCCCTCCACGGGGTGCTGGGCGAGAAATTCTTGCTGTTTTTCCTTGCGGTTTACGCCACCGAAGAAGCGTTCAACCTTAATCTTACGCGACAACTGCATGATGCCGTAGATCATCGCCTCGGGACGGGGAGGACAACCGGGCACAAACACATCGACAGGCACGATATCCTCGATGCCTTTTGCCACGTGGTAGCTATTGCGGAACGGGCCGCCGGAGATAGCGCAGCTACCGCAAGCAATCACATACTTGGGCTCTGCGAGCTGATCGTATAGACGGCGGAATACCGGCACCATACGGTGAACGATTGTACCGGCAACCATCATAAAGTCGGCCTGACGGGGCGACGAACGCGCCACTTCCCAACCAAAACGCGCCATATCGAAACGTGCAGCACCGAGACTTACGAACTCGATACCGCAGCAGCTTGTGGCGAATGTAAGAGGCCAGATAGAGTTGGAACGGCCCCAGTTGATAAGTTTGTCGAGCGAACCGACAATCACATTTGTGCCGCTTTCCTGCAGCTCTTTTACGAGACTTTCGATATACTCGTTATCTTTCCATGCGTCATAAGGCATGCTTTTGGTCGTTACTTCCATTCAAGAGCTCCTTTCCGCCAGGCATAAACGAGGCCCAGCACCAAGATGCCGAAGAATACGGCGATGCATAATAAACCATCGGCGCCCAGCTCGCGCATCCTCACTGCCCAGGGGAAGAGGAAGACGGTCTCGACGTCGAACATAAGGAATAGAATAGCAAAGAGATAATAACCCACTTTGAACTGCGACATAGACTCGCCGCGGGTGGGGATACCGCATTCATAGGCTTCACCCTTCTGAGGGTTGAAGGAACTCGGCGAGATGAGCTTGGCAATCCAAAGTGCCAAGGCCACCAGCGCTATACCGGTTAGGAGCGCTGTGATACCCAAGAGCCCGTTGTTCTCTATTCCGAAGATGGCTGTTGTGATCATATTTTGATTGAGTTTATTTTCAGTGGTCTAATAAGGTAGCCCCTTCGCCTGCAATGCCGAGAGTTTTGGAGAGAACACATTGACAGACAAAGGATTACACCGCAACGCGGCATACAAGCGTCGGCTAAACGCCTGATTTTTGCTGCAAAGATACAATTTTTATCCCATTAAATGAAATCTAAAAAGAAATATTTTTTACATTTTTTACATTTTTCAAGCCAAAAATTACAACTTTCGCCACCGAGCATAGACAACAAAAAAAATCCTGCATCGCCGTTCACCGACAGCTATGCAGGATTTCGTATGCTTAACAAATAATATTACGATTCAGATCGCGCCATATTTCATTGTTCATTCAGGCACATAGCCGCAGTCGGCAGCCACATGGAATACCGTGCCATGGAACATTGTAGGAGCACAGTCAAACTCAAAATCGAAGCCGCTGCCGAAATCTAATTCACCCTTAAGATTGCTGATCGGGAAGGCCGGATATGGAGTATTATTGCTTTCGGGCACGATATTGTCGATGCTAAATATTGCCTTCGAGCCCTGCATTATAAAAGGTATGTTCTTCAGCACGATATCCATTGCGGGCATCTTCGACATGAACTGAGCCTTGTGCACGGCAATATTGACACAGCGGGTATCGATATTAAACGACAAACTATACTCTGTTTCTTTAGTTTCAAAGGGAGCCATGGTATCGGAAATACTCTTTGTGGTGCCAAAGCAGATCTGCGACGACTGAGCCGACACCACAGTATAGCGGCGGTCGAGGGTCATTTCCACACAAAATGCAGGATTGTATCTATCACCCACAATTCGCTGATACAGACGCATAGAGAATTTACCAATCGCCGGCGACACTGCCACACCGGGAATCGAAGGTGTGATATCCTCGCCGGTAAGAACGATCCAACCGTCTTTGTCAATGGCAAATTTGAGGTCTGTAATGGTAAATGTAGGATAAGCGGTACCATCGGTAAGTTTAAGGCCCGAAATAGTTATATCAGCCGAAGGCTTTGTATAATTAAGGCGCACCTTAAAGCCCATATTAGTATAATATGCAGCAGGACCGTCGGCGAAATCACTTACATATGCGAAGCAATTGGTAAGGGTCTGCTCGGTAATGGTCTCATTTGAGGTAGTCTTCTCGCACGATGTAGCCAAAACACAGGCAAGCAACAACGAGGTAAGATAATGTAGATACTTCTTCATGTTTTTGCAAAAGATTGTTTTTTACAGGAGCGCAAAAGTAACAATAAATCGCGATGCATCCAAATAAATAGATGTCGCACAATCCGTTTTTAAGACTTTTTACCATATATCAGACCCAACAAAAGCCCATACATCTGTAAAAACTCCCTTGAAAAAATCGCACATCAGCCACAAAACTCCCTTGGAAAAATCGCACATCAGCCACAAAACTCCCTTGAAAAAATCGCACTTCGACCACAAAACTCCCTTGAAAAAATCGCACATCGGCCACAAAACTCCCTTAAAAAAATACCAAAAGCACACGCACCGTACTCAACCACCCTGAGAAGTATCACGTAGAGCACGCCATAAAACTTGGGGACTACAACATAGGATACTCGGGCGGAATCCTCACTCTGCCGCTGTATCTGGGCTTTCTTATTCCGCGCCTTGGCTACATTCCAACGACCTGACAGGCCATATTTAGCGACTCATTATATTTTTTTGCTCCTACATTCACTGTATTTCGTGGTTTTTGCGTAATTTTGCAACTTGAAACAACCCAATAGAGTATGCAGAATATACGCAACATCGCCATTATTGCCCATGTCGACCATGGCAAGACTACAATAGTGGATAAAATGCTTCTCGCCGGCAACCTCTTTCGCGAGAACCAGAACGCCGGAGAACTCATCCTTGACAACAACGATCTCGAACGCGAACGCGGTATAACAATCTTGTCGAAAAACGTATCTATCAACTACAAAGGATACAAAATCAATATCATCGACACCCCGGGACACGCCGACTTCGGCGGCGAAGTTGAGCGTGTGCTCAACATGGCCGACGGCTGCCTGCTGCTCGTCGATGCCTTCGAAGGCCCTATGCCCCAGACACGATTCGTCCTGCAGAAAGCTATCGAAATCGGCCTCAAACCAATCGTGGTAATCAACAAAGTCGACAAGCCTAACTGCCGTCCCGAAGAAGTGCAGGAAATGGTTTTCGACCTCATGTTCAGCCTCGACGCTACCGAGGAACAGCTCGACTTCCCCACCCTCTACGGCTCGGCCAAACAGGGCTGGATGAGCACCGATGTCGACAAACCCACCGACAACATATTACCCCTGCTCGACACTATCATCGACATTATACCCGGCCCGGAAGACAACCCCGGCGAGACCCAGATGCTCATCACATCGCTCGACTACTCGAAGTACGTTGGCCGTATCGCAATCGGCCGTGTACACCGTGGCGAGATTCGCGAGGGACAAGAAATAGCGCTCTGCCGCAAGGACGGCAGCATATCGAAGCAGCGAATCAAAGAGCTCCACACCTTCGAAGGTATGGGCCGCAAGCGTGTAGAAAGCGTACAGAACGGCGACATCTGCGCAGTTGTAGGCATCGAGGGCTTTGAAATCGGCGACACAATCTCGATTCCCGAAAACCCCGAACCCCTGCCGCGAATCGCTATCGACGAGCCCACCATGTCGATGACCTTTACTATCAACGACAGCCCCTTCTTCGGCAAAGACGGCAAGTATGTTACATCGCGCCACATCGGCGACCGCCTCAATGCTGAACTCGACCGCAACCTCGCCCTTCGCGTGGAAAAAGGCATTAAAGAAGACGTATGGACTGTCTTTGGCCGTGGCGTTCTCCACCTGTCGGTACTTATCGAGACTATGCGTCGCGAAGGCTACGAACTCCAGGTAGGCCAGCCTCAGGTTATCATCAAAGAAATCGACGGTGTTAAATGCGAGCCGGTAGAGTTGCTCACTATCAACGTCACCGAGGAATCAGCGTCGAAAATGATCGACATGGTTACCCGCCGCAAGGGCGAGCTGGTGTCGATGATGACCAAAAACGACCGTGTGCAAATGGAGTTCCAGATACCCTCGCGAGGCATCATCGGTCTTCGCAGCAACGTGCTCACCGCATCGGGCGGCGAAGCTATCATGGCACACCGTTTCCTCGATTTCCAGCCCTGGAAAGGCGATATCGAACGCCGCACCAACGGCAGCCTCATCGCCATAGAATCGGGCACAGCATACGCATACGCAATCGACAAGCTGCAGGACCGCGGCCGATTCTTCATCTTCCCCCAGGAAGAAGTATACGCCGGTCAGGTAGTTGGCGAAAACGCAAAAGACAACGACATACCCGTAAATGTGACCAAGAGCAAGAAACTCACCAACATGCGAGCAAGCGGAGCCGACGATAAAGCCCGCATCGTGCCCCCGGTGGTTTTCAGCCTCGAAGAAGCCCTCGAGTACATCAAGGAAGACGAATATGTGGAAGTAACACCCCACCACATACGCCTGCGCAAGATTATCCTTGACGAAATCGAACGCAAACGCGCCAACCGCTCTTAATCACAGCTATTATGACGCAACGCTTCTCTCTCAACCTGCGCGGCCGACTGGTCGAATACGACCGGCCGGCCGTAATGGGCATACTCAATGTTACCCCCGACTCATTTTACAGCGGGTCGCGGGCACAAACCTGCGCCGATATATCAGCCGCAGCCAAAGGCCTTGTTGCCAATGGTGCCGACATGATTGATATCGGCGCTTATTCTTCGCGCCCGGGGGCCGACGATGTGCCCGCAGCCGAGGAGTTGCGTCGCATAGAACAAGGCATCAAGGCAGTCCGAGAAGCCGTCGGTCACGACATACCGCTATCTGTCGACACATTCCGCGCCGAGGTGGCCCGCAAGGCTATTGAATGGGGCGCTGATATCATCAACGACATCTCAGGCGGCAGCGCCGACCCGGCCATGGCCGAGACTGTAGCCTCATTGCAAGTGCCCTACATCCTCATGCACATGCGCGGCACCCCGGCCACAATGCAGTCGATGACCGAATACAACGACGTAGTGGCTGATGTTATAGCCGAAATGTCGCACCAACTTTACAGCCTCGAAGAAGCCGGAGTTGCCGACATCATTATCGACCCCGGCTTCGGCTTTGCCAAGACTCTCGACCAGAATTACCGCCTGCTTGCACACCTCGATGACTTCAAAATACTTGGCCGCCCCATACTTGCCGGTATGTCGCGCAAATCAATGCTCACCAAGCTGCTCGGCATCGAAGCCGCCGATGCCCTTGCCGCCACGGCAATTGTCGGCGCTCTCGCTATCGAGCGCGGCGCGGCGATATTACGCGTACACGACCCCCTCGAAGCTGCACAGACAATATCCATAGTGGCGAGATTATCGCAAAACACCTAACCATACCATACGATGCTCGACTTCGGTATCAAAGACGCTATAGACATACTGGTTTTCGCAGTACTGCTCTACTACATCTACCGGTTCATGAAAGAATCGGGTACAATCAATATTTTCTATGGCGTGCTTGCGTTTATCGTAGTATGGATACTGGCGTCCGAGATATTCGACATGCGCCTTATCGGCACGATACTCGACAAGTTTATGGCTATCGGGTTGATAATCTTGGTCATACTCTTTCAAGAGCCTATCAAGCGCTTTCTTGTCGAGCTTGGCAGTCAACGGCGCTGGCGCTTCCTGAGCAAACTATTCCACCACCATAAAGAAGAAATCGACAACAAGGCCCTCGCCTGGGTCATGCCTATCGTATACGCCTGCATGAGCATGAGCAAAAGCAAGACCGGCGCACTCATCGTAGTAGAGCAATCCGTCCCGCTCGACAACTACGCAGGGTCGGGCGACCGCATTGACTCGCAGATAAATACCCGCTTGATCGAAAACATCTTCTTCAAGAATTCACCACTCCACGACGGTGCCATGATTATCGCCCATGGCCGCATCGAAGCCGCCGGCTGCATCCTTCCCGTAAGCCACGACAGCGACGTGCCACGCACGCTCGGTCTGCGTCACCGCTCCGCCCTTGGCATCGCTCAGGCCACCGACGCACTGGCCATAGTCGTAAGCGAGGAAACCGGCAACATATCGATAGCCCACAGAGGCAAACTCGCCACCAGGCTTAGCAGCACCGAGCTCGAGCACCGACTCAACACCATTGCCATAACAATGGCGAAGTAACCACAGACTCAGAGCTTTGAGCAACTCTTAAAGACCGGCATATTTAAAAATACGATGCAGTCGAGGAGACCGAGGCGCTTTTTGCGTTCATACTCAGTCGTGTAGCTCGCCTCGCCCCCTTGTATTAAATGAAAAATCACCCGAATAAGCCTCAATAATCACTCCCGACTAATTTTTTCGGGTTAATTAACACGGAGCAACTATAATAAAAAAAAGTTGTCGAGGCAAAAAAAATCACCTCAAGAAATTGAAATACCGAAATTTTTCATTAATTTTGCGCTTGCAAATCCGGTAACACCGGTCAAACTACATGAAACATTAAACAACCCAATATTCAATTACCAAATTATGACTAAAATAGGTATCAATGGCTTTGGTCGTATCGGTCGCTTCGTCTTCCGTGCTTCTACAAAGCGTGAAGACATCGAAGTAGTCGCTATCAACGACCTTCTCCCCGTAGACTACATGGCCTACATGCTCAAGTATGACACAATGCACGGCCAGTTCGAAGGCACCGTAGACTACGACCTCGAGAAGAGCGAACTGATTGTTAACGGCAAGCACATCCGCGTAACCGCATGCAAAAACCCCGCAGAAATCAACTGGGCAGCTGTAGGCGCAGAGTACGTAGTTGAATCTACCGGCCTCTTCCTCACAAAAGAAAAAGCACAGGCTCACATCGAAGCCGGCGCTAAATACGTGGTTATGTCTGCTCCCTCTAAGGACGACACCCCCATGTTCGTTTGCGGCGTAAACGCTGACACCTACGTTAAGGGTACTCAGTTCGTTTCTAACGCATCTTGCACCACCAACTGCCTTGCTCCTATCGCAAAGGTTCTCAACGACAAATTCGGCATCGTTAACGGTCTTATGACCACCGTTCACTCTACCACCGCTACTCAGAAGACTGTAGACGGTCCTTCAATGAAAGACTGGCGTGGTGGCCGCGCTGCTTCCGGCAACATCATCCCCTCTTCTACAGGTGCTGCTAAGGCTGTAGGCAAAGTAATCCCCGAACTCAACGGCAAACTTACCGGTATCTCGATGCGTGTCCCCACCCTCGACGTATCTGTAGTTGACCTCACCGTTAACCTCGCTAAACCCGCTACCAAAGAAGCTATCTGCGCTGCTATGAAAGAAGCTGCAGAAGGCGAACTCAAAGGCGTACTCGGCTACACCGAAGATGCAGTTGTTTCAAGCGACTTCCTCGGCGACGTTCGCACTTCTATCTTCGACGCTAACGCAGGTGTATACCTCACCGACAACTTCGTTAAAGTTGTTTCTTGGTACGACAACGAGATCGGCTACTCTAACAAAGTGCTCGACCTCATCGCTACCATGGTACGCATCAACGGCTAATCCATAGCTATCGATAAAAGAATCCCGACGCTCTGCGCCGGGATTTTTTATTGCCTTATGCTATTATGTAAACTCTAAACCCGGCCTCTACACAAATATGCTCGAAGAGCATTACTTTTCCGAACCCCAGCATTACGAAGTTTGCTGGGGCGCATATCTCTCCCAAGGCAATTAGTGTCGAAGACACTTCCCATTAAATTGAACGGCAACGATAGGAGCTTGGCTCTCCGAGACAAGCCTCGGTTAGACTTGACAGTCAATGCGTTAGCGATACTGAACGAGGCTTATCTCGGAGAGCCAAGCACCTATCGCATTACAAAAAATCCTCGGGGAGGACGCTGTATGATGTCTACAGCGGCTTCCCCGAGGATTTATATTAATGGTATTATCTAAACTTTAAACCCAAACCTTAAACCGGGCTAACGAAATTTCAATCGCGGTAGCGCTGAGTTAGTTCGCCATAGGCATCGATGCGGCGGTCGCGAAGAAATGGCCACCAGCGACGCACATGCTCGCTACGGGTAAGGTCTACGTCGACTATAGCTGTTGTTTCTTCGTCTCCGGCCTGATACAGGAACTCGCCCTGCGGACCGGCAACAAAACTTGTACCCCAGAACTGTATGCCCTTTGTCAGGCCTGTAGGGTCGTCCTCGAAGCCCACGCGGTTGACAGCCACTACAGGCAAACCGTTGGCTATCGCATGGCCGCGTTGCACTGTCACCCAAGCCTCGTGCTGGCGAGCCTTTTCGTCGTCGGCATCGCTGCTTTCCCAGCCTATTGCAGTAGGATAAATCAGTATCTCCGCACCCGCGAGCGCCATCATACGCGCAGCTTCGGGATACCATTGATCCCAGCACACAAGCACTCCAAGCTTACCAAGCGAAGTATGGATAGGGTTGAAACCCATATCGCCCGGGGTGAAGTAGAATTTCTCGTAATACGCAGGGTCGTCGGGGATATGCATCTTGCGGTATTTTCCGGCAATAGTACCGTCGGTTTCGAAAACCACGGCTGTATTGTGATACAAACCCGGCGCACGACGCTCAAACAGACTTGCTACAAGCACTACCTTGTTGTCGCTTGCCACCTTGGAATAGAATTCCGTAGCCTCGCCGGGAATAGGCTCGGCAAGAGAGCAAAAATCAATATTCTCGTGCTGGCAGAAATAATGCGTATCGTGAAGCTCTTGCAGCACCACAAGCTGAGCGCCGTCGTGAGCCAGCTTTGCCACCTTGGCAGCAATACGGGCACGGTTCTCGGCCTTGACTTCGCTACAAGCCTGCTGTATGAGTCCTACTTTGAGTATCATTTTATCAAAGAATTAACATTGCATCGCCGTAGCATCCGAAGCGATAGCCTTCTTTTACAGCCTCGTTATAAGCCTTCATCACCAGCTCGTAGCCGCCGAATGCAGCAACCATCATCAGCATGGTCGAGTAAGGCATATGGAAGTTGGTTACCAGGCTCGAAGCCACCGAAAAATCGTACGGCGGGAAGATAAACTTGTTGGTCCAGCCGGTATAGGTCTTCATATGTCCACCCATGCTGTCGGCTGTTGCGATAGCACGCAGCACTGAAGTGCCCACAGCACATACCTGATGCCCTGCATCCTTTGCCGCATTAACGGTATCTACCAATTGCTGGTCGGCATCCATTTGCTCGGAGTCCATGCGGTGCTTTGTCAAGTCTTCCACGTCGATCTCGCGGAATGCGCCAAGGCCGCTGTGAATAGTCACAAAAGCCTCTTTTACGCCCTTGATTTTAAGACGGGTAATAAGGCTGCGCGAGAAGTGCAGGCCTGCAGCCGGAGCTACAACAGCGCCCTCTTTCTCTGCGAAAATGCACTGATAGTCTTCGATATCGCAGGGTTCGGGAGTGCGTTTGATATATGGAGGCAGCGGGGTCATGCCAAGCGAGTAAAGCGCCTGTTTGAATTCATCGTGCGGACCGTCGTAGAGGAATCGGAGGGTGCGGCCTCGCGAGGTGGTATTGTCGATAACCTCGGCTACCATTGAATCATCGTCGCCGAAGTATAGTTTGTTGCCGATACGAATCTTGCGAGCCGGCTCTACGAGTACATCCCAGAATTTATTCTCGGCATTCAACTCGCGCAGCAAGAACACTTCGATACGCGCCCCGGTCTTTTCCTTATTGCCATAAAGCAAGGCAGGGAATACACGAGTGTTGTTGAATACCATCACATCGCCATCGTTGAAAAAATCGAGGATGTCTTTGAAAATATGATGAGAAATTTCGCCTGTACGGCGGTTTACGACCATCAGACGAGCCTGGTCGCGCTCTGCCAGAGGATGGCTGGCAATAAGCTCGTCGGGAAGATTAAATTTAAATTGTGACAGTTTCATATACTGAGGTCGATTGGGATGATGAGGAGCGCTTGACAGGCTACCACATAGAATCCGACTTCTATATCGGCATATTGCCTGCAATTAACTTATTATTATGTAATTCTTTATATTATTATATCATGCTTGTTCGGGCATTTCAAGCTCTACCGTCTTGATAAGCTCTACAGCTTGGTCAACGGTCAGACAGCGGTCAACGGTGGCATCACCTACCCTTGTTCGGCGCAGGGCCGTCAGGTGAGCGCCGCTGCCAAGGGCCGCACCGATGTCTCGCGCAAGCGCCCTGATATATGTGCCTTTGCTGCATACTACGCGAATAGTAAGTTCCTCTTTTTCTTTGTCATAACCGAGCATTTCAATCTCGTCGATAACAAGGATTTTGGGCTTGAGGTCTACCTCTTTGCCTTTGCGGGCGAGGTCGTAGGCTCGTTTGCCGTCGACTTTGCAGGCCGAAAACGCCGGTGGCACTTGTTCGATACGGCCTGTGAAACGTCCGAGGACTTCGATTATCGACTCCTGAGTGATATGCTCGGTAGGAAATGTTGCATCCACCTCTGTTTCAAGGTCAAACGAAGGTGTAGTCGCACCAAGGCGCATGGCGGCGATATATTCTTTCACACCGGCCTGCAGCTCGTCAATTCGCTTTGTGGCACGACCGGTGCACACTATCATCACACCTGTGGCAAGCGGATCGAGCGTGCCAGCGTGGCCGACCTTAAACTTCTTTATGCCCAGGCGGCGAAGCAAAGCTCCGCGAACGCGCTTGACGGCATCAAACGAGGTCCAACCCAGAGGCTTGTCAATATATAGTATTTCTCCGTCAACGAAGTTCATCAGAATACACCAAGGCCTTTGGCGATACAGATAGCGCCAACGATTAGACAGTAAACGGCAAACCAGATGAGTTTACCTTTCTTTACGATTGCAAGCATCCACTTACAAGCGATGCAACCTACTATAAACGAGGCAAAAAAGCCTGTCAGCAAGGCCACAAGGCCGATTTCGGGAGTGGGGGCTCCGGCGGCGGCATCTACGGCTTCAACACCGAAAATATCCTTGATATCAAGCAGGGCTTCGCCAAGGATAGGTATGATTACCATTAGGAACGAGAACTGAGCCACCTGCTCGCGCTTGTCGCCAATCAGGATACCGGTAGCTATCGTTGTACCGGAGCGCGAAAGGCCGGGCAGCACGGCGATCGACTGGGCGCATCCGATAACAAATGCGTCTACAAATGTGATGTCGCGGGGTTTGTATACTCGACCTGTCAGACGGTCGGTATCGTAGGGACGGGTACGGAAGAAGTACGAAAACGACAGCAAGGCTGCAGTAACGCACAGACATACACCGACGAGCGTCAGCTCCTGACCGAAGAATGTCTCGATAGTTTCCTTAAAGCAGATGCCTACTATACCGATAGGAATGCATGAAACAAGAATCTTGCACACATACCAGAAGCGGTCGTCGCGCTTGAAGGTAAAAAACGATACCACCAACGGCCAGAACTCGCGCCATAATATAACGATAGTACTCAGCACTGTGGCCACGTGGAGCATCACGTCGAACTGCAGGCTCTGGGCGCTGCCAAGGTCGAGGCCGAGGATTTCGCGGAATATCTCAAGGTGTCCCGAAGAACTGATAGGCAGGTATTCTGCAAGGCCCTGCACGATGCCCAATATAAGTGCGTCTATTATTTCCATTGTTTATTTCTTTTTGCCAAAAGGTAGACGTCGGGGATCGATTATTATCGCGGCACCCATGGCCACGAAGCCCAAGAAGGCGATTGCCGGACCGACCACGATACGGCGTGTGCTGAATATGTCGGGGTTGAATTCTTCTACCGAAGAACTGCCGCCAAGCATCAATATAAAACCGAGCACTATCATCGCTCCGGCTATTGCCATGGCGATAAAGTTGCCGCGTTCGAGTGGCATACCCGAGGGCGACTGCTCGAATTGTTCGGCAGGATTGTTGCGTTTTGTGCTTGCCATTATCTTTTTTTACTTTAAAAACATTTCATCGTACGATGCCCTCAGGTAGCGGTTAGTCGCCACAAGGGCTGTGAGTGAGCTTATGATAGCCCCGGCCAATACCATTGCGCCGCAGACTATTGCCACAAGCTGCCACGACACAAGTTCGTGGGCTATAGGGTCGACACGGGGTGCATAGTATCTGAATGCCACGATTACAGCCGATGCAAGAAGCCCGGCGATAAATCCGTCGCGCAGTCCGGCCATTACAAATGGACGGCGTATAAAGCCCGGCGTAGCACCTACGAGCTTCATAGTATGTATGATAAACCTGCGGCCGTAGACCGAAAGGCTCACTGTATTGCCTATCAACGCCACAGCTACCACCAATAGCACCAGGGCCATAACCGAGAGAACCATTGTAACACGGCGCACAGTGGTATCGATGCCCTCGATTACTGTGCTTTCGCTGTTGACTTCCTGCACCCCCGGCATGTCGGCTATAAAAGCTGCAAATGACGCAATACTGTCGGCAGAGGCATAAGCCGGACGCACCTTGACATCAAATTCCGAACTATAGGGGTTGCCGTCGGCAATAGCTGCAATATCCTGACCCATATATTCACTCTCGCTGGCAAGAATATCTTCAGCCGACGAGAATGCAAAACTCTTTACTGCCGGTTGTGATAGCAGGCAGGTCTTCATCGCATTGAGTTGCTCGGCGGTACATTCCTTATCCATAACCGCCACAAAACCGATATTGCGCTTCACCTCGTCCTGTATCGTGGCTCCGGCAAGGCCTATCATCGCAGCAAGACCGAGCAAAACCAAAACCAACGCGACACTGACCATAGATGTCAGCCTCGCGCCAAGGGTCGAAATTCGTTTGCTACGGCGTTTACTCATAAGCTGTTAACTAAGATTTTCCAGCCGTATGGCCGTAATAATCCTAAATTCGTGCAAAAATACAAAAAAATTACCGTTCGGCCAAAAAAATCTTCACGCCAGGTGCAGTTTCCTAAAGCGGTTAATTTCGTGAGGCTCCTATCGCAAGCACACTTTCGCCTTAACTAAACAGCATTGAAAGCCATTATCTAAACCTTAAACCCAATGCTGCTTACTTAAGGGGTGATTATGTAAAAAGGACAGCAACGATAGGAGCTTGGCTCTCCGAGACAAACCTCGATTAGGCGTTGGCACTCAGGATATTAGCGATACTGACTGGGGCTTGTCTCGGAGAGCCAAGCTCCTATCGCTGACACTCTTTCTCCTTAAGTAAACAACATTGACCTTAAACCGGGCCATAAAATAAAAAAAATCCCGGCCTTGCGGTCGGGACTGTAGCTTTTTAAGCTCGCGCGGATTACTTGCGGATACCAAGCTCTTTCTGAGCGATAACGGCACGGTAGCGGTTGATGTCCTTGCGCATGAGATAGTCAAGGAGACGACGACGCTTACCTACAAGCATTTTAAGTGCGCGTTCTGTGGTATGATCTTTGTGATTTGACTTCAGGTGTTTAGTCAAATGAGCGATACGAACCGAGAATAATGCAATCTGTGCTTCAGGCGAGCCAGTGTCAGTCTTACCCTTACCGTATTTCTCGAAGATCTCAACTTTTTCTTCAGAACTTAAGTGCATTCTTGGGAAATTTAGATAGTTAATAAAGCGTATTATAGCATGCTTGAAGCATACCGGCTGCAAAGGTACAAAATTTTTCCCACCCGGCAAAATATTTTTGCATGCTTATTCAAAACAATCTCAAAATCAGCAATTCCACCAAGCAAGCAACTCAATTATAAAGCTAAATATTACGACTACGCACCTTATAGCTCTACTTTTCTAATATTTTACGCGCATTTGCCGTCCGATAGATAAGATACAGGCTTGCAGTTGTCAGCACAGCACTACCGAGCGTGGGCCAGAGGCTCCACATCGTCGGCTCGCTTGTCAGCGAGTCGATGCCTTCGTGGCTAACCTGCCACCACGACGTGAGCACATAAATTGTATTGTTGAGCACGTGGGCCGTAATCGGCACCCATACCGAACCGCTCCACAGCAGCAGATAGCCGAAATACGCCCCGAGGAGCATGCGGGGCACAAAGCCGAGAAACTGCATATGCATGGCGCTGAAGCAGAATGCAACAGTCCATATGGCCACATGAACATTCACCCCGCCTGTGACCAGCAGCCGCTGGAAGCATCCGCGGAATAGAAGTTCCTCCGACACACCGGCAGCTACGCCCACAATCAGTATGTTCACCACCAACGATGCCACACCGGTGTCGCCAAGCATGGTTTTGAGCGTTTCAAACGCCAATGCCTCAAGCTGTTTGCACATTTGCAAGAGACCGTCGAACTGCTCCGGCAGGGATATATTATAATTCCAATATATCACCGCTTCCTGCACCGGCACCGACACAATTAGCACCACGGCAACGAGCGCGAGCATCAGCAGCCCGGGCCTCTTTGTGAGGCACAGCAGCTCGGCAGGCCGACGGCTCACAATCACCGCCGTACCCACCGCGGGCACGATAAAGGCAAGTATATCCTGCAGCAAGGCGCTTATACGCAGCGCTGCAGCACCGCGTCCGGCAAGAACGTGGCCAAGCACCACCGACAGCACGGTCGTTGCGATATAACATATCAAAAAGAAGCACAGCAGCAGCAACAGGCGCTGGCCAAGGGTAAGGACGAGGTCGGTGCGTTTCATAGTTTCATATAAAATGGTTCGACAAGACTGCGATAGGCGTCGGTATATTTGTTATTGTTGTCGCGCAACTCAAGCGTAGTGTCGCTCAGAGGGCCGTCGGCTGTTGAGAAATCCCATAGCAGCCTCGAGGGAGCTTTACCCGGAGCTGTGACTACGCGGCAGATTCGGCGCAGTTTCAGCTTGAGCAGTTCGGCCTCATAGATGATGTCGTGCTCGTATTCGGCAGGAGAGACAAGCCCAAGGTGGCCTCCGAATTTAAGCCTGTTGAAAGTCATGACGGTGCTGTAGGACAGCGAATCCTGATGTCGAGCCTGGGCGCGAGCAGGGTCTGCCGCATGCGCACCGTTGGCAAAATATGGCGGGTTGCAGATTACAATATCGAAACATTCGTCTCCACGGCCGGCGGCGTAGTCGATAAAATCCTCGTTCACAACGCTTAGGCGGTCGGGCCATGGCGAGTCATTAAAGTTGCGCTCGGCAGCTTTTGCAGCGGCATCATTCTTCTCTATCGCCACGATTTCAGCATTGGGCATTATATCCGCGGCCAACATGGCAAGTATTCCCGACCCTGCTCCGACATCGGCAACAGAGCGGGCATCGCGATATGGAGGCAGAAACCACGCAGCAAGCAGCACACTGTCTGAGCAGATTTTCATGCCACAACCGTGGTCGTCGATATCAAAACGCTTGAAATGAAATACACCCATAACCTATTTGCTCTCAGGCACCGAGATATTGTGCTTGTCGAAAATATTACGCGCCCTGTCGGCAAAGTTTTTAGCCTTTCCCTGCCACATGGGTGCTTTCACACTGTCGGCCTCTACAACTTCGTACTTACCCGGAATGGTAAACAAGAGGCGGTACGATGCTTCTTTGAGACGTGCCTTGCCGTCGTAGTCCCTGTATATTTTCAAGTGCGCCATTGCCCCACCCCGCGTATCGGCAGTCTTCATGTTCGACACGAAGTTACCAAGCGAATATATCAGGAATAACTCGCGACCCGGGAAATATTTGTTCTCGCGAAACTCCATGGGCTGTATCACATGCGGATGCGCCCCGATTATCATGTCAACACCCTGCGATTCAAGAAAATCGGCAAGCTGCTTCTGCGTCGCATTGGGCAAAAGACGGTACTCGTCGCCCCAGTGCATGCACACCGCCAGCAACTCGGCACCGGCAAGGCGCGTGGCTTCGATATCGTTCTTTATCTTTTCCTTGTCGATATAGTCAACCACCACCCCCTGGCGCGGTTCGATACCGTTGGTTCCGTAGGTATAGTTGAGGAAGCCGATTTTGAAATCCTTCACATTCACCACCTTGGGCAGGGCCTTGATTCTCGCCGAATCGTCGGCATATGTACCGATATGGTCAATACCTATGCTGTCGAGATGCTTTATTGTCGCCCTCAGGCCCTTAGGGCCATGGTCGAGGGTATGGTTATTGGCGGTCAGCATCATATCGAATCCGGCATCGGCGAGTGCGTCGGCAAATTCCGTTGGGGCGTTGAAACAAGGATAACCGGAGTAAGGTCCTTTGCCCACCGGCGTTTCGAGGTTGACCACGGCATAATCTGCCGCCGAAACTATCGAATCTATACCGGCAAAACATGGCGAGTAGTCATATTTGCCACCGCTCCGCGCCGCTTCGAGCTGGGCCTTGTGCTGCATGGCATCGCCCACAAAAACGAGGTCAGCCTCGCTGCCGGCAAAGAGCAACGAGGCTAAAGTCGTACATACAGGCAACAGGGGATGTGCCATAATGTTGTATATCAATCGCGACGACGGGCCGCTTCCAATGTATTAAGCATCAGCGACACGATAGTCATCGGGCCTACACCGCCGGGCACGGGGGTTATAGCAGAGCATTTGGGCGCAACATTTTCATAATCAACGTCACCACTGAGTCTGAAGCCCGATTTGCGGCTCGCGTCAGGAACGCGGGTTGTACCTACGTCGATTACCACAGCTCCGTCGGCTATCATATCTTCGGTAATAAAGCCGGGACGGCCCATGGCTGCAACCACGATATCGGCATTGCGGGTAATCTCGGCAAGGCCGGGAGTAGCGCTATGGCACACTGTGACCGTGGCATCACCCTGAGCGCCCTTCTGCATCAGCATGGCGGCAAGGGGCTTGCCTACGATATTGCTGCGGCCTACAATCACTACACGCTTGCCGCGTGTGGCGATGTCGTAGCGGCGCAACAACTCTACTATACCGGCAGGGGTGGCTGAGTGGAAGCATGGCAGACCAACCGACTGACGGCCCACATTGACGGGATGAAAACCGTCCACATCCTTGGCCGGGTTGATAGCCTCGATAACGGCTTGCTCGTCGATATGCTTGGGCAAGGGAAGTTGCACTATGAAACCATCTACATCCGCATCATTGTTGAGGGCTTCCACATGGCGCAGGAGCTCGTCCTGGCTCACGGTATCCTCAAGCCTGATGAGGGTCGATTTAAACCCGCACACTTCGCAGGCCTTAACTTTATTGGCAACATAGGTCTCGCTGCCGCCGTCGTGACCTACGAGTATAGCGGCAAGATGAGGCTGATGCAGCCCGCGGGCGAGGCGGTCGGCAACCTCGGCGGCGATTTCTTGCTTGATTTGTGCGGCCGTAGCCTTTCCGTCGATTATCTGCATTATATCAGTGTGTTTATTTAAGTTTCGCAAGTCGCAACTTGCTCACCGGTATTATTAGCTTTTAGTTTAGGCCGAAATCGCAAAAATTAGCGGCGACGGCGCATTTGGCGCATCTGACGCATCATGGCTGCAGGGTTCGGGCCCATATTGGTCATTGTATGCATCATCTTGCGGATCTGGTCGAATTGCTTGAGCAGGCGGCTGACATCTTGAATCTGAGTGCCCGAGCCTTTGGCAATACGTGCTACACGTGTGCCACGGATTACTTCGGGGTGCTCGCGTTCGTAGGGAGTCATCGACGAGATTATAGCTTCGATTCCTTTGAAAGCATTGTTGTCGATGTCGATATCCTTGATAGCCTTGCCCATACCGGGTATCATGGCAGCAAGGTCCTTGATATTACCCATACGCTTTACCTGCTGGATTTGCTTGAGGAAATCGTTGAAGGTGAACTGATTGCGTTTGAGTTTCTTGGCAAGTTCCTCAGCCTCTTTTTCGTCGAACTGCTGCTGGGCACGCTCTACAAGCGACACGATATCACCCATGCCGAGGATACGGTCGGCCATACGGGCGGGATAGAAGATATCGATGCCGTCGAGGCTCTCGCCTGTACCGATAAACTTGATAGGCTTGTCGACAACGCTGCGTATCGACAGGGCTGCACCACCGCGGGTATCGCCGTCGAGCTTGGTAAGTACTACGCCGCCGAAGTCAAGGCGCTCGTTGAAGGTCTTGGCCGTATTCACAGCGTCCTGACCGGTCATAGCGTCGACTACAAAGAGGATTTCGCCGGGGTTGATAGCCTTTTTGATAGCCTCGATTTCGTTCATCATCTCCTCGTCAACGGCAAGGCGGCCGGCGGTATCGACAATTACGAGGTCGTTATGGTTGGCTTTGGCATGTTCGATTGCGCGTTTTGCGATAGCAACGGGGTCTTTCACACCGTCTTCGGTATACACTTCTACACCGATGCTGTCGGCAAGCACCTTGAGCTGGTCGATAGCCGCCGGACGATAAACGTCGCAAGCCACAAGCAGCGGGCGCATAGCCTTCTCGCTCTTGAGCTTCTTGGCAAGCTTACCGGTAAAGGTGGTCTTACCCGAGCCCTGAAGACCCGACATAAGGATAATGGCAGGTTTGCCCTCGATGCGAAGCGGTGTTTCCTGGCCGCCCATGAGTGTGGCAAGTTCGTCGTGCACGATCTTTACCATCAGCTGACCGGGCTCGATAGCGTTTATCACATTCTGGCCCAGAGCCTTCTGCTTTACGGTATCGGTAAATGTTTTCGCCACCTTATAGTTGACGTCGGCATCGATAAGAGCGCGACGCACGTCTTTGAGCGTCTCGGCAACGTTGATTTCGGTAATACGGCCTTGGCCTTTGAGGAGCTTGAAACTACGCTCAAGTCTATCGCTAAGTTTTTCGAACATGTGGTAGGGTTTTGGGGTCTTTAAGGTCGTTAATGACTCTTGGGACTTTTTAGTTGAGGAGACGGTTGGTAGCCGTGTCAGGGAAAATCACTTTGGGGGTGAACTCACGCGCCTCGTCGGGGGGCATCGTGGCATAGCTCATGATAATCACAATGTCGCCGGGCTGCACAAGACGGGCCGCAGCACCATTGAGACAGATTACTCCCGAGCCGCGAGGGCCGGCTATCGTATAGGTATCGAGGCGGGCGCCGTTATTGTTGTTGACAATATAAACACGTTCGCCGGGTAGGATACCGGCAGCATCGAGCAAGTCCTCGTCAATAGTGATGCTGCCTATATAATCGAGCCGTGCCTCGGTTACGGTGACACGGTGGATTTTCGATTTCAGTACTTCAATAAACATCTTAGTATCGTATATTGTCGATCAGTCGTACACCGCCGCAAAATACTGTGGCGCATCCGGCGGCACCAAGCTCGCCGGCTTCCGACCACTTCGATATCGGCTGCATGGTCTTGGCATCGACGATCTGGTAATATTCGGCTTCGAGGCCGTCGACATTGTTGATTGCTTCAAGGGTCAGACGCTCCACTTCAGCGGCCTCGCAGCCACTGCGGCGCAGCTCTACACTTTCGGCAAGTATGCGGTGAATCTGCGGTGCGATTGCCCTGGCTTGCTCGTTGAGGCGCACATTGCGCGAGCTCATGGCAAGGCCGTCGGCTTCGCGAACTATCGCACATGGCACGATTTCGAGTTCAAAGCCCTCAAGCTCTACCATGCGGCGGATTACAGCTATCTGCTGGAAGTCTTTCTCGCCGAAATAAGCGCGGGTAGGTTTGGCCCACGCAAAAAGCTTGCTCACGATCTGGGCAACGCCGTTGAAATGTCCCGGACGCATCGCGCCTTCCATTACTTCGGCTACCGGTCCGAGGTCAAACACTCTTGTGTCGGGTTCGGGATAAACCTCTGCCGGCGACGGCACAAAGGCAAAATCTACGCCGCAGCCCTCGAGCATGGCGCAGTCGGCCTCCTCAGTACGCGGATAGGTACGCAGGTCGTCGGCATTGTTGAATTGTGTGGGATTTACAAATACGCTCACCACCACCACGTCGTTTTCGCGGCGGGCGCGATCGACCAGCGATTTGTGTCCGGCATGGAGGGCACCCATGGTGGGTACCAGGCCTATGGTCTTGCCGTCGCGACGGGCTTCGTCTACGACCCGCGAAAGACGGCTGACTGTACGGATTATTTCCATTTCTTTTTTTAATAGCTCTCCGTGTTGAAGCAAGTTATACTTGCTCACGTCATTAATGACAATGTCAATAAATTTCAGAATGCAAAATTACACAATTCCCTCAAACCCACAAAATCAAAGGCTTACTTTCGCACTAAAAAAGCAAAAAAAGCCATCCCGCTTGATTCGGGACGGCTTTTCTTGATTGTATAGGTATCCTTTAGTCGATAAGTTCGTCGGCTTTGTAACCACCCATTTCGCGGATAGCGTTCTTCAGCATTACATACTGCTGGAAGAGGTGGTTTACGGGTACTTCGTCTTTGGTGTAGTCGTGCATCGGGCTCTTGAGGAAGAAGCTCAGGAAGCGCTGGATGCCGTAGCGGCCGGCGCGGGCTGCGAGGTCGCTCAGCAGCACGAGGTCGAGGCACAGAGGTGCGGCAAGGATAGAGTCGCGGCAGAGGAAGTTGAT
>LUJM01000014.1:88898-90291 GCA_001689415.1 Bacteroidales bacterium M2
CAGCCGAAGATGTCGATGTTGTCCCAGCCCTCTTTGTTATCGTTGCGCGGGGGATAGTAGTTGATACGCACCTTGTGGTAGTAACCATTGTGGTCGTTGCCTTCGCCACCGCAGTTCACACCGTAGAGATCGGGCTGTGCTTCGGGTACGAGGATTGACTCGAGGGTCGAAAGTTTCGATACCTCTTTTGTGCGGAAGTTAGCGGGTTCGTCAAGTACGAGACCGTCGCGGTTACCGAGGATGTTGGTCGAGAACCAGCCGTTAAGACCGAGGCAACGAGTACCGATGATAGGAGCGAAGCCCGATTTAACGAGGGTCTGGCCGGTCTTGAAGTCCTTACCTGCGATAGGCATTTTGGTCTTCTCGGCGAGCTCCCACATAGCGGGGATATCGACAGTGGTGTTGGGTGCGCCCATGATGAAGGGTGCGCCTTCTACGAGTGCTGCGTAAGCATAGCACATCGAAGGTGCGATATGCTCTTTGTCGTCAGCCTTCATTGCCTCTTCGAGAGCGGCAAGGGTGTAGTGGCATTTTTCATCGATGGGAACGTATACTTCGGTCGATGCAGCCCAAAGTACTACTACGCGGTCGAGACCTTCAGCGGCCTTGAAGTCGCGGATGTCCTTGCGAAGCTGCTCTACCATTTCCCAGCGGGTCATGTCGCGCATGATGTTCTCGCCGTCAAGACGCTTTGCATAGTTGTGGTCGAAAGCTGCCTTGAGGGGTACGATTTTTTCGAGTTCGTCGCGTACGGGTTCGATATCTTTTTCTTTCAGCACCTCTGCGTGCATTGCTGCCTCGTATGCGTTGGCGGGATAAACGTCCCACGATGCGAATACGATATCGTTCAGATCGGTAATGGGTGCGATTTCGTTGTATTTGAGGTATTTTTTCTCAGCACCTTCGCCAACACGGATGCGGTCGTACTGAGTCATGCTGCCAACGGGCTTGGCAAGACCTTTGCGAGTCATCAGAACACCGGTAATAAAGGTAGTAGATACAGCGCCGAGGCCTACGACCATTACGCCAAGTTTACCTGTTGCCGGCTTTGCTTTAGTTTCGCTCATTTTACAATGATTTAGTTAGGTTATTATTCTCAATATTTTTTCTATTACAAGACGCCAAAACACCCCATTACTATGGGGTTCGAATCGCTTCGATAAGTTTGACGGCTCAAAAGTAGTAACTATTTTGCTTTTGCAAAAATGTTTTTACTACAATTTTAGTAAAGAATAGTTAACAATACATAAAGTTTCGCCTAACTTCAATACTTTTGTTAAATACCGCCCTTATAACACCCATATGTGTTAAGATAATTTAATACAGCGTTTCGCCGATCAACAGCCCAAAACACAACAAAACAAGCGTATCCGTCCGAAATAGGCCGGGTTTT
>LUJM01000015.1 GCA_001689415.1 Bacteroidales bacterium M2
TGACACTCTTTCTCCTTAAGTAAACAGCAATGTGCCGCGACCCTACGAGAGGGCGATTAGGTAAATTGTTGTTAATCAATGTATTTGCATCGTCTGACCGTGGCTTGTCTCGGTAGGCCACGGGGGACTTTGTTATTTGAATACTTTGGAAAGGTATTTTTCGCGGAATCGCTGTAGGAGTTCCCATATCGAGGGAACGAAGAGTGTTCCGAGCAAGGCGTTGACAGCCATACCGAATACAACTGCCGTGCCGAGCGATAGGCGACTCGCCGCACCGGCTCCGGTGGCAAAAAGCATAGGCATGACACCAAAAACAAAGGCCAAGGCCGTCATGAGGATAGGTCGCAGTCGCACATTGCCTGCCGACGACGCAGCATCGTGTATGCTCTCGCCAGCCTTGCGATAGTCCATAGCGTATTCAACAATGAGGATTGCATTCTTCGCCGCCATACCAAGCAGCAGTATTATGCCTATCTGTGTGTAGATGCTCACGCTCTGACTCAGGAATATGCAGCCGAGAATGGCGCCGAGGATAGCTGTCGGGGTCGTTGCCACCACTGCCACCGGGTCGGTCCACGATTCGTATTGAGCAGCAAGCACGAGTATTGTAATTATCACGGCAAAGAGCAGGGTCATGGTAATTGTGGTTCCCGACTGTGTTTCCTGCAGCGCCTCGCCTGTCCAAGCGTAGCCGAACTGTGGTCCTACGGTCTGCTCCATGATTTCTTCCATAGCCTTGATACCGGCCGACGAACTCACGTGCTGATTGAGCGAGGCCGTGACAGATGCTGTGGTATACATATTATATCGGCTCACGGTTGGCTGGCCCATAACCTCTTCGACACTGCCAAATGAAGCAAAAGGTACCATGTCGCCCGAGGCATTGCGCACGGCGAGGTCGAGTACACGCTCTACTTTACTACGGGCATCGGCATCGGCGCTGACGAGTACCTGATAGGTGCGACCGAATTTCACGAAATCGTTCACATAGTCCGAACCCATGAATGCCGAAAGCGTGGAGTACACCCCTTCGAGGGTGAGGCCGTAGAGCTTCACCTTGTCGCGGTCGACGCTAAGTCGATACTGCGGCACCTGACCTTGGTATAACGAAGTCACCTGCCTGAGTTCGGGACGCTCGGCAGCGGCACGCTGTATCTCGGCCACAGTCTGCGCAATTTCCTTAGCCCCGAGGTTGTTGATATCGAGGAGCTGCATTTCGAGACCCGACGACATGCCCAGGCCGGGTATCGAGGGCGGATTGACCGAGAATACTATAGCCTCCTGCACATTTGCCGACAGCCTGTCGACCTCGCCAATCACGGCATCTACGCTGTTTGCCTTGCCCTTGCGGTCGCCCCACGGTTTGAGAACCACAAACATCGATGCAAGGTTGCTACCTGCGCCACCGCCGAGGAACGACTGCCCCGACACGGAAATAACATCCTTGACCTGCGGCAGAGCCTTGATATCAGCCGAGATACGTTTAACAATCGAGTCGGTACGCTCGAGCGACGCGCCGGTAGGGAGCTGCACCGAGGTGAGGAAGTAGCCCATATCCTCGGACGGCACGTAGCTCTTAGGCCAGCGCATAAATCCCCAGAAAGCAGCACCGCAAAGCAATGCAAAGACAGCAACTGCTATCACCGGTCGGCCCAACAGGCGGCCTACGGAGCTGTTGTAGGCATTTCTCACCTTCTCGAAACCGGCATTGAACCAGCGGTATACGAAGAAGCGCGGCTTGCCGTTGGTGGGTTTGAGGAATAGCGAACACATTGCCGGTGTAAAGGTGAGGGCGTTGAAGCCCGAAAAAGCCGTAGACACCGCAATTGTCAGTGCAAACTGCTTGTACAATTGGCCGGTGATGCCCGAGATAAAGGCCGTGGGTATAAATACCGACAGCAGCACAAGGACCTCGCCGATTACCGGGCCTTGTAGCTCTTCCATGGCCTGCTCGGCAGCCTGAGTCGGGCTTACGCCTCCTTTGTCGAGGATGCGGCTCACATCCTCGACCACCACAATGGCATCGTCAACCACAATGGCTATGGCAAGCACAAGGCCGAAAAGGGTGAGAGTGTTGAGAGTAAAGCCCATGAGCTTCATCACTGCGAATGTGGCGATGAGCGATACCGGTATGGTAATCATGGGTATAATGACCGCACGCCAGTTTTGCAGGAACAGGAGTATCACCAGCATAACGATAAGAGTTGTTTCGAAGAAGGTAATGATAACCTCGTCGATCGATGCCGATACGAAGTCGGTGGTATTGAGGATAATACGATAGTTTACACCCTCAGGGAAATACTGCTTCAGGTCCTCGAGTTTTTTCTCTACAGTCGAGGCTACCTTCATAGCGTTTGCACCCGGCAGCTGGTATACGCCAATTAGCCCGGCATCCTCGCCCGAGACATGCGATATCATGGAGTATGAATTACTGCCGAGGTCTACTCTTGCAATATCCTTGAGCCTCAATATTGCCCCGTCGCTGCCGGTGCGAATCACGATATTGCCGAATTCGTCGGCATCGGTCAGGCGGCCACGCGCAGTGAGTGTGTATTCAAACTGCTGGCCGTCGGCTGCCGGAGGCGCACCAACCGAACCGGCAGAAACTTCCATATTCTGACTTTCTATTGCAGCGGTGACATCTGCGGGAGTAACGCCACGCACGCGCATCTTCTCGGGGTCGAGCCACACACGCATCGAATAGCTGCCCGATCCGAAAGCCTCGACCTGCCCTACTCCGTCGAGTCGAGAAAGTGCGTCGACAACGTTGAGCTGGGCGTAATTGGTAAGGTAGAGGCCGTCGTAGCGCTGCGGGTCGTCGGCTTCGAGGGCTACGAACAAAATAATGTCGGACGATCGCGACATTACATTTATGCCCTGCTGCTTGACCGAACTTGGCAGCACCGGCTCGGCCTGCGCCACACGATTCTGTACCTTTACGGCAGCCATATCGAGGTCGGTACCGTTTTCGAATGTAATCTCGAGCGAGTAAGAGCCATCGCTGCCCGAAGTCGACGACATGTACATCATATTTTCCACGCCATTGACCTGCTGCTCGATAGGCACGCCTACGGCCTCGGCCACAGTCTGAGCGTCAGCCCCCGGATAAGAGGCCGAAACGAACACCGTAAGCGGCGTGATGTCGGGGTACTGCGCTACCGGCAGGGTGGTTACCGTAAGCAAACCCGCCAATATCATCAATATCGCCAGCACCGTGGCGAATATCGGTCGCTTGATGAAGAACTTGCTGAACATGGCTTACTTTACGATTATCGGTTTAACAGTGATGCCGTCGCGCACCTTTAGCATGGCTTTGGTCACATAGCGCTCCGAGGGGGATATTCCTTGATTGATTATGCGCAATGAATCGCGCACACTTGCCCCGGCTTTTACGGGCGTGTACACCACCTTGTTCGAATCGTTGACCACATAGAGGTATTTGCCGAGCTGGTCGGTGGATAATGATGCTTCTTTTACCAGCACAGCGTCGGGCAATGCGCCGGTGGGCAGGTCGATACTCGCATACATGCCACTGCGCAATTCACCGTATTTATTGTCGATGAGTGCCTGGATTTGAATTGTGCCTGTAGAGGTGTCTACCCTTGGCGCGAGATAGTCGAGCGATGCTGTGTAAGTATGCCCGAGGGTGTCGTTGAACGATATGGGAATGTGCTTGTAGTCTACGGCATTGCTTTTGATGTTGTGCTGCAGGTCGGCAAGCGCATCGGCATCATCGATCGAGAAAATAGCTATCATCGTAGCATCGGCGTAGATGTCGGCCAAAGGCACAGGTTCGCCCTCTCCGCCAAGGTATGAACCGACATCGTATATTGCAGATGACACGTGTCCGTCGAATGGAGCTCGCACGGTGCAGTACGACAGCTGAGTCTGCGCAGTCTCGAGCGCAGCCTTGGCGGCCTTGAGGTTGGCCTTGCACTGCTCGAGAGTACTATGGCCCTGCTCAACTTCCATACGGCTCACGGCATCGCTCTTGAGTGCTTCGGAGAGCGCCTTATACCGACTTTCGGCGTACTGCAGGTCGGCTTGGGCTGTTGCTACATCACTCTGCGCACGCTCAACGGCATCGCGGTAGTTGCGCGACTCAATTGTAAACAGCACCGTGCCTTTCTTCACAAAGTCGCCCGATTTGTAATTCTTGCTTTCGAGGTAGCCGTTGACCCTTGCCACCAGCTTTACCTCGCGGTCAGCAATAAGCGAGCCGGGATATGTCTTGTAGAGGGTCACCGAGTCGACCACCGGGTATGCCACGTCGACAGTCTCTATTTCGGGAGAGTCGGCTTTGTGAGACTTCGAGCATGCACCGCAGATGATTGTTGCGGCCAATGTGATGTATATGGGCGTCTTGTTCATATCTATAGGGTTTTATTCGTTCCAACCGCCCCCGAGGGCTTTGTATAGGTTTATGAGTGAGTTTATTGCGTCGCCTTGGGCGGATATTAGCGTATTGCGGTAGTTGAGATAGTTGAGCTGGGCATCGACAACGTTTGAAAACATGGTAAGCCCCTGCTTATACTGGTCCATTGACAGGCGTACTTCCTCTTTACTGCTCTCTACTACGTTGGCAATGCGCTCTATATATTGCAGCGACGATTTATAATGTGCTATAGCGTTTGCAACTTCCTCAACTGCCGTGAGTACGGTCATATTATAGGCATCGATCTGCGCCTCCATGCTCTGGCGGGCAGCCAAGGTATTGTTGCGCCGCTGAAGGCCGTCGAACAGTGTCCACGACAATGTAGGCACTACGCTGTAGGTAAACGACTGTCCGTGGAACAAGTCTCCGATATTGTGTGCCGCCGTACCTACCGATGCCGACAGTGTCAGCGAGGGCAGATAAGCGCTCTTGGCAATGCCGAGTTCGGCTGCGGCAAGGTCGATATTTCGCTCAGCCTCAACAATGTCGGGACGGCGTCGCAGCAGGTCGATCGGCGCACCGAGGCCGTAGAGCTGATAGTGATTCGGCATTGTCTCGGCATGGAATACCGCTTCCGGGAGCTGTTCTCGGCCAAGCCCTGTGAGCACGCCCAAGGCGTTATAAGACGCCTCAATCGAAGCCTCAAGGAGTGGAATCGAAGCTATTGTAGAATAATAAAGTGTACGAGCCTGCGATACATCAAGCTTTGATACAAGGCCGGTATTGTGTCGTACTTCGGTTACTTCTACGATATATGCCTGATTAGCGCTGTGCTCTGTCGCAACTTTTAGCTGTTGCTTTTCTACGAGCAGGTTGATATATGTGGCAGCGATTTCGGCATCGAGAGCCACCATAGCAGCAGCATATTCAGCAGCTGAAACCTTGACGTAGCGTTCAGCATGGCGAGCCTGAGCGCGAATCTTGCCGAATACATCGATTTCCCAATTCATTGTCGCTCCGGCATTGAAGTACGACATAGTGGAAGCATCGCCGCTGCGACCGTACAATAACCCCGACTGCCTATCGCGGTTATAAGCGGCATTTATAGCGATAGTAGGAGCATAAGCGCCTTTTGCGCTCCTCAATTGGCTTCGGGCGATGTCGATACGCTTTGCCGCGGCGGCAAGGTCGTAGTTATTGCTTTCGCCTATTATTATAAGGCTGTCGAGCAGCGGATCGTCGAACATGCGCCACCATGAAACGTCGATACCGGCCTGCGAGATGCTGTCGACCGGCCACGATTCAGGCATGCTTACACGCAAATCTTCGGCCCGCGACACCACCGCACCGGCAATGATGATGAAATACAACAATACTATCTTTCTCATAAGTAAGTAGTCAAATATGATTTTATAACAACTCAGCCACGAGAATCAGATTTACGTTATCATATTTTAACATTTATCACAATGTCCCGGCTGTCCCATTTGCGAAAAATGTGGGACAGCGCAGACAATGCTGTTTAGTTAAGTGGTGGATGCACGATGTGGAAATTTAAAAAAAGTCCTCGGAGAGGACGTGATTGTGGTTAACCCCACGATTTTTCGTGGGGTTAGACAACGCGCACCATGCTTGATGTCCTCGGAGAGGACGCCGTATGATATCTACAGCGTCCTCTCCGAGGACTGTTTTACCAGGGGGCGACTCTATTCCCCACGAAGCAAGCATCGTGGGGTTAACCACAATAGCGTCGTCTCCGACGACTTTTTATAGATTCCCGCATCGAGCTTTCACCCCTTAATTAAACAGCATTGGGACAGCGCGGACAATGCTGAATTTTTTAGCGCGGCTTATTGCACAGTTCGAATTAAAGCATTAATTTTGCGACCGTTAACCTTAAAAAAAGAGGCCAACACAAGCACTGCTGTTCATAGGCCTACTTTCGATTTACAACCAAATAACGAATTAACCAAAACATTTTAAATAATAACAGACTAAAAAACTCTATTCCGTAGAATTCCTATCATGAAAAAACAATTACTATTAGGGGCTCTGCTTGGTGCGTGGATGTCGGTGAGTGCCGCCGTACCCGCGTTGACACCTCAGAATGTGACCCTGACCAATGGAAACTTCAAGACAACAGGCCTAAGCGGCTGGACCACCACCGGCGACACCTGGAGCGACAAATCAGAGAGTTCAGCTCCTGATGGCAACTATGTACGCATCGTCAAAACAGCCGATGACCTCGTAGCAGGTTCTATGATCAGCCAGACTGTTACAGGCATGAATGTTCCCGGCACATACGTGCTCACTGCTGTAGGTTCTGTTTCGCGCAACAACTGGGGCGGCAATATCGACACTGTAGGCAAAGGCAATATGTTCGGCTGCCTCTATGTCTCAGATAGCCCGTTGGCCGATATGACTGTCGACTCTCCGGGATTCTTAAAAATCGGTGAGACCGGCGGCACATGGACCACATTTACAACCATGATTACCGTAGATAAGGCAGACCCCACCATGGAAGTTGCGTTCGGTATCCCCTCGATGTCGCAGAAAATCCCCAAGGGTTGCGTCCGCATCGACAAATTCGAACTGACCTTCTACCCCACTCTGGACCAAGAGGCTGTAAAGGCATACCTCGACAAGACCGATTATACTATGGTCGAAAGTATCAGCCTCAACGAAACCCAGAAGGTAGTCAAAGGTTTGGATCCCTTCAGCCTCACCGCTACCGCGCTTCCTGCCAACTGCACAAACGGAGCTATCACATGGTCGAGCTCCGATACTAACGTGGCTACCGTCGACGAGAACGGCAAGGTTACCCCCAATACATTGGGCAGCTGCCGAATCGTGGCTACATCGGCTGCCGATCCTTCGATTTCGAGCTACTGCGAACTGACTGTCGACGTTGCCAAAGTCAATGTTGAATCTGTCAGCGTAGCTGTCAAAGAGGGCAATCCCGAAGTCGAGGAGACCAAGACCCTGCAACTGATTTGCACAGTTCTGCCTGCAGATGCATCCATCCCCGGTGTTACATGGTCATCGTCCGCCCCCGATGTGGCAACTGTAAACGAAAACGGACTTGTGACAGCAGTCAAAGCCGGTAAGGTGACTATCGCTGCAACATCGGTCGACGATAGCAGCAAGAGCGGCTCAATCGAACTGACCGTTTACAAAAACGCCGTCAGCAGCATCACACTCCAAGAAGCTGCAACTATCGAACAGGGCAAGAGCCTCGCTCTCACAGCGACTGTAAACCCCGAAAATGCAACCTACCCCACTGTCACCTGGACATCGAGCAACGAGGAAGTTGCAACCGTTGACAGCAATGGCAACGTTACCGCTATCAAAGCCGGCAAGGCCAATATCACCGCCACTGCCGACGGTGTGAGCGCCGTTTGCGAAGTGACAGTATTATATATCGACGTTGAAAACGTAAGCCTCTCGGCCACCGAAGGCACTATCGTTGTAGGCGGCACTGTTGCCCTTACTGCAACTGTGACACCCGACAATGCCACCGAAAAGGACATCGTATGGGAATCGGCTAACCCCGCTGTTGCCACCGTTGACCAGAACGGCACAGTAACCGGCGTAGCCACAGGCGAAAACACCATTAGCGCTACAGTAGGCGGCAAATCAGCCACCTACAAAGTGCGCGTCGTTGAAGCTCTCGAACTGCAGTCAACTTCGGTCGAACTGGTCAATCCCTTATTTGAAGCCTCAACCTGGAGCGAAGGTTGGACTGTAACCGGCGCAGAATGGGATGTGAAAGTAGAACGCAACGCCCAGCCCTACGGCGGCAAGTACTACGCACGCCTCTACAAAAACCCGCTGTCAGCCGGTGATGAAGGAAAGTTCGTGATGCAGAGCGTCACAGTTGAAAAGCCCGGCACATATGCCCTGTCGGCATACGTCCGCGCCAGCCAGAACCACAGCGCCACACGCACCCTCTCGGAAGAGCAGTATGGTCTGCTCTTTATCACTGATGATGCCACAGCCATTAACCCCGACAATGCTATCAGCAGCGCCAAAGTCCGCACTATCGACTGGAACTGGGAACAGGCTACAGTATACTTCACAACCACTAAAGAGAACACCACCCTCACCGTTGGCTACGGCATACCCAAGGAATCGGTTGATATACCCAACGGCAACCTTGAATGCTCGGCCTTCGAACTGCGCCGCTTCGACACCTTCGATACCAATGCAGTAAAAGCCTTTATCGAAAAGCAAGCTTACACCATGGTAGAGTCGGTATCGCTGCCCGAAAGCCTTGAGATTACCGAGGGTGAAGAACTCCCCATTGCAGCCGTAGTCAACCCTGCCGACGCCACCAATCCCGCCCTTACATGGACATCGAGCGACCCGGCAGTAGCAACTGTCGACAACGAAGGCAATGTGACAGCCGTAGCCGTTGGCGAGGCCGTTATCACAGCTACATCTGCAGCCGACCTCACTACCAAGGCTTCGTGCAAAGTGACCGTGAAAGCCGCTTACATACCCGTTGAAAGCGTTACCATCGAATCGACCGAGATTGAAGTCGAAGTTGGCGTTAGTGTACAGCTCCAAGCGACTGTAAACCCAAGCAATGCCACCGAACCCGACCTGACATGGAGCAGCAGCGATGATACTATCGCAAGTGTCGACAACACAGGTCTCGTAAAAGGCCTGCGTCTTGGCGAAGCCATTATCACAGCTAAAGCCGGCGACAAGACTGCTCAATGCAAGGTTGTCGTTACAATCGCTACCGGTATCAGCGAGATATTCGACAACGCCGAGGGCGATATCGAGATTTACGACCTTACAGGCAAACTGGTCAACGACCGTCCGTCGGAACTCAAGACCGGTGTCTACATCGTGCGCCAAGGCTCAAAAACTGCTAAAGTATATGTAAAATAACTAAAGCAATCCTTATAATGGCAGTGCCCGTCGGTTTTGGCGGGCACTGCTTTTTTATACAGTTACACGATATTTTGAAATATCAATTTTTATCGCTAACTTTACGGATAAATTGAATTGTTAACGCATCGCAAGCTTTCACTTGCGAAAATCAAAGTTTGCACAACCCTATGAAAAAAGCAATTATACTCGGCGTAGCGATACTCCTTGGAGCCGGAGGTGCCTACATGGTATATCACGAAGCCGAACGATATAAGGCCGAAGGAGTGGCCGAAGCACAGAGCGATCTTTATCCCTGGTTTGAGAGTGATTCGGCCATGGCTATTGCCCGTCGTACGGCATCGGATTTCTCTCTTAGCCGCAGCGAAGCCCTCGATGCAATACGCATGCAGCACCCCGAAGTAGGCGAGGCCGACCTCGACACATTCCTTGCCCGCCATTACGTTGAGGCAATGATTATCGATGGCGAACAGCGCTTCCACCGCAAGTCGCCGCGCAACCTCAACCTGCTCAACCCCGAATATGCATCGAAGCAAAACCGAGGCGATGCCGCTGCTCAAAACCGATTTGCATATGTTGACTCCGTATTGGGCTATTACAAAGGCACAAACCCTCGCGGACTCAGCCACAAGGTTAAATACCGCTTCAGCATCGACGTTCCCGGCCATGAGCTGTACCAAGGCGACAGCCTGCGCGTATGGATGCCGGTACCCCTCGGCAATCCCGACGGTGGCCGTCAGAGCAATGTGGCTGTACTCAGCTCTATGCCCGAGGAGTACGTGCTGTCCGACGGTCGCTCGGTGCATAATACCATTTACTTCGCAGCCCCTGCACCAGCCGTGGGCGATACTGCGCACTTCGAATACGTGGGAGAGTTCGTGACATCGGGTCGCTACTTCCCCGCAGAGCAAATCCTTGGCTCTATAAAACCCTACGACAAGAACAGCGAGCTATATCGCCGCTACACCTCGACCGAAGCACCGCATATCGTGCGCCTCGATTCGCTGGCTCACGCCATTGTAGGCAAGGAGACAAACCCATTCGTACAGAGCGAACTCGTATATGACTATATCGACGCCAACTTCCCCTGGGCCGGAGCTCGCGAATACAGCACCATACCCTGCATACCCGAATACGTGCTCACCGAGCGCCACGGCGACTGCGGACAGGTGTCACTGCTCTACATATCGCTTATGCGCAGCCTCGGCGTACCCGCCCGCTGGGAAAGCGGCTGGATGCTCCACCCCGGCGAGACCAATCTTCACGACTGGGCCGAGGTTTACTTTGAGGGCGTAGGCTGGGTGCCTGTCGATGCTTCATTCGGTCGCTACAAGGGTAGTGACAACGCCGAGATTGTAAACTTCTACAGCCACGGCATCGATGCTCACCGCTTCGCATCTAACACCGGCGTATGCGGCCCGCTCTACCCTGCCAAGAAATTCGTTCGCAGCGAGACTGTCGACTTCCAGGTGGGCGAAGTGGAAACCAACCGTGCCAACCTCTTCTACCCGGCATGGGACTCTAACCTCGAAATCATATCTATCGAACCTATAGCCGATTCCTCGAAATGAAATACATCGCAATCATAGCCTTAGCATTGGCCGTATTCCCCACTGCAGCACAGTCGTCGGCCAACATGCTCGCTAAAGCACAGACCTGCATCGCAGATGTAAAGGCCCGCTTCGCTCCCGACAGCCGCCAGGCAGTATACGATATCAAGGCCTACAACGACAACAACGGCAACCTCACAGTAGGCGGCGAGGTTTCAGACTCTACAGCCGCTTCAGCCACGCGCCGAGCACTTGCCGAGGCCGGTATCGACTATGCTGACGGCATCAAGCAGCTTCCCTACGACAAATGGGCGCAGGTGCGCATATCGGCGGCAAGTATGAGGACCGCAGGCCGTCATTCGGCAGAAATGGCCACTCAGGCGGTATTGGGTACTCCTCTGCGTGTGCTTACCAAAGGCAGCGACTGGTGGCGCGTACAGACTCCCGACGGTTATATCGCTTGGATTCCCTCGTCGTCGGTAGTGGCAAAGACACCGGCGCAGATGCAAGAATGGCGCAAAGCAAAACGCTTTATAGTGACTTCGCCCTACCAGATACGGGCATACAAGACCCCAAAGACAAATGGCTTGCGCGACGTTGTGACCGACCTTGTCAACGGCTGCATCGTCACCGTGCCCGGCAATGAGATGTCGGTTGTCGACGGTCGTGTATGCGTCGAACTCCCCGACGGCCGCACAGGCTTTGTTAATGTCGACGATCTTACTCCTATCGAGACATGGGCGGCGCAGAACTTCGATGCCGAGCGCATACTCGACATAGCATACTCAATGGAAGGTACCCCCTATCTATGGGGCGGTACATCTACCAAAGCCCTCGACTGCTCAGGCCTTGCCAAGGTGAGCTACTACGCCAACGGCCTGATACTGATGCGCGATGCCTCGCAGCAGGCAAAGACAGGCCGTCGCATCGAGGCAGCCAACTGGCGCTCGTGCCAGCCCGGCGACCTGCTGTTCTTCGGCAATGCCAAGACCGGCAAGGTAACACACGTGGCAATTTACGACCACGACGGCAACTATGTACATTCGTCCGGCAGGGTTAAACGCAACAGCGTAGACCCCGAATCGGACAGCTATCTTACCACACCATTTCTACATGCCGTGCGCATCAACGGCAACGAAGAGACCGCAGGTATAACCCGTGCCCGCAACCACCCGTGGTATTTCTAATACAAAGCAAATCAAAAACATGAATCGTAGAAACTTCCTCAAGACAGGCATGCTCGGCGCAATGATAGCAGCATCGCCTATATCATTCTCGGCCTTCGGTCAGGCTACTACCCGGACCGGACGCAGCGGACGTCTCAACCTACGTTTCCGCCCCTACGAACTACAGCTACGCCATGCCTTCAACCTTGCGAGATCGCAGCGTACTACCACCCCCGGTGTGCAGGTAGAAATCGAATACGACGGCATCATCGGCTATGGCGAGGCATCAATGCCGCCGTATCTTGGTGAGAATGTAGCTTCGGTGACAGAATTCCTCTCGAAACTCGACCTGAGCCAGTTCGACGACCCCTTCCGCATCGAAGACATCCACGAATACATGGAGAAGGTTGCACCCAACAACCGCGCGGCAAAAGCATCGGTCGACATAGCCCTGCACGACCTTACAGGCAAAATCATGGGACAGCCCTGGTACAAAATCTGGGGTCTCAATCCCGACCGCTGCCCCAACACATCGTTTACCATTAGTTACGATGCCGACGCAAACGAAATGCGAAAAAAAATCGAGGAGACATCGCCCTACAAGGTCATCAAAGTGAAAATGGGCCTTGACCACGACAAGGAAATCGTAGAAACACTCCGCCGCCATACCGACGTGCCTATCTGCGTCGATGCCAACCAGGGCTGGAGCAACCGCGAAAAAGCCCTCGAAATGTGCCACTGGCTTGCCGAACGCGGATGTCTGTTCGTAGAGCAGCCCATGGACAAGAAAGCTATCGACGATACCGCATGGCTGAGGGAGCGCTCACCCCTGCCTATCATAGCCGATGAATTCCTGCAGCGCCTGCCCGACGTGCGCCGTGCCGCCGGGGCATACGACGGCATCAACATCAAGCTGATGAAGAGCACCGGCATGCACGAAGCATACCAAATGGCCACTCTCGCAAGGGCTATGGGTATGAAAGTAATGCTCGGATGTATGACAGAGACCTCGTGTGCAGTCAGTGCCGCAGCGCAGCTCGCACCCCTGGTAGACTGGGCCGACCTCGACGGCAACCTGCTGATTGCCAACGATATTTTCGATGGCATGAAGATTGTTGACGGCAAAGTCACACTCCCCGACCGTCCTGGTATCGGCGTTGTTCCAATCGCTTGAACAAAACAAGGAGCTAATACGTTAACTTAAAACGTAAGACTCATAAGTCACTTATAAATATACCATGCAAAACACACTCGAACTCACCAAGAACCCCATTGCAGCGTACCTGGGCAAAGAACCGGTAGCCTTTACGCGAGCCGACATTATCCGCTTTATCCGCGAAAACGGCATAGAGATGGTAAACTTCATGTACCCTGCAGCCGACGGACGCCTCAAGACCCTCAACTTCGTAATCAACGACCTTGCCTATCTTGAGACAATCCTCACCCTTGGCGAACGCGTAGACGGCTCGTCGCTATTCCCCTACATCAGCGCCGGTAGTTCCGACCTCTATGTAGTGCCCCGCTACCGCACAGCCTTTGTCGACCCCTTCGCACCGCTGCCTACACTTGCCATGCTCTGCTCGTATTTCGACAAGGACGGCAAGCCACTTGACAGCGCACCCGACCACCTGCTCGACAAGGCCTGCACCGAATTTACAAAGGCTACAGGCATGTACTTCCACGCCATGGGCGAACTCGAGTACTACGTAATCGGCGACAACCCGGGCCTCTACCCTGCGGTAGACCAGCGCGGTTATCACGAGTCGGCGCCCTTTGCCAAATTCAACAACTTCCGTGTTCGCTGTATGCACGCAGTGGCTCAGTGCGGCGGAAAAATCAAATACGGCCACAGCGAAGTAGGCAACTTCACAATTGGTGACAAAATCTACGAGCAGAACGAAATCGAATTCCTGCCCGTAGATGCCCGCGATGCCGCCGACCAGCTTATGATAGCCAAATGGGCTATCCGCAATCAGGCCATGGCCGAAGGTCTCGATGTAACCTTCGCACCCAAGATTATCGTAGGCAAAGCCGGTTCGGGCCTTCACATCCACATGCGCCTTGTCAACGGCGACGGCAGCAGCGCGATGCTTAATGCCGACGGCACCCTGAGCGACAAAGCCCGCATCGCTATCGCAGGTCTTATGGACCTTGCCCCGGCCATTACAGCATTCGGCAACACCAACCCGACCTCGTATTTCCGCCTTGTTCCTCATCAGGAAGCACCGACCAACATATGCTGGGGCGACCGCAACCGCTCCGTACTGGTGCGCGTACCCCTCGGCTGGACTTCCGGACGCGACATGTGTGCGACAGCCAACGGCATCGCAAACGCAATTGGCGAAGGTGTAGACCCGCGACAGAAGCAGACCTTCGAAATACGCAGTGCAGACTGCTCTGCCGAGATTTACTCGTTGCTTGCCGCTCTTGCAGTCGCAATCCGCCATGGCTTCGAAATGCCTCACGCACTCGAGAAAGCAGAAGAATACTATGTCGACATCGATATCCACAAGGCAGAAAACGCCGGTCGCCAAGCCGCATTGCCTACCCTGCCGGTATCATGCGAACAGTCGGCCGACGCCCTCTTGGCCCGCGCAGACGTATTCGAAGCACACGAGGTATTCCCTGCAAGCATGATCGAGGCCCAGGCTGCAAAATTACGCAGCTACGACAGCGACCAAGCCGCCAAGGCACTCAAAGACCCCGACCTAATGGCAACTCTCGTAGAACGTTATTTCTACTGCGGATGAAACTAATATGTACCGGTGACTGGCATCTCGGCAACCTTTTCCATGGCAATGACCGACTGCCGGAGCACCGGCATTTTTTGTCGTGGCTGCTGACTCAGATTACTGAGCAGCAGCCCGACGCTCTTCTTATTGCCGGAGATGTATTCGACAACGGCAACCCGTCGGCAGCTGCCCAGGCAGCGTATTATCATTTTTTGGTCAAGGCCAACAAAGCATGTCCGGCTATGACGACCGTAATCACGGCAGGCAACCACGATTCGGCAAGCCGCCTCGAAGCACCTCGAAGCCTTCTCGGCAGCCACAACATCGAAGTCCGCGGGCAGGTACACCGCTCGTGGGACGGCAGCAGCTGGATAGTCGACTACGACGACATGATAATCCCACTGACAGGCAGCGACGGCACACGCATTGCAGTACTTGCAGTACCATACCTTCGCAACGACATCCTTCGCGGCGACTCTTACTCGTCGGGCATAAAATCGTTTATATCCGACCTGTTACAGAAGGCACACGAAAGCTACCCTGAATACAAAACGGTGATGATGGCGCACCTCTATGCATCCGGAGCGGAAATCGCGCACAAGGACGCAAGTGAGCGAATCGTAATTGGCGGACAAGAGCAAGTAGACATCAGCAAGTGGCCCGAGCACCCCGATTACTTCACCTGCGGACACATACACAAGCGCCAGGCGATAGGCGGCCTCGACAATGCCCGCTACCCGGGAAGCGTACTGCCTATGTCGTTTGCAGAAAAAGACTACACCCACGGCGTAGACCTCGTAAGTATCGACGACAATGGCATCGAAGTCGAACAGTTGGTCTACACACCACAGCACCGACTGCGCATAATCGAGGCCGACAGCAAAGACCTTACCCTCAAACGAATCGAGAAACTCATAGACCAAGAACTTACCGACCGCAAAGACAACGGGCTTGATGACGAATTCGAATACCTCGCCCTCAAACTGCGACTTGACCGAATCAAAGGCGACGACATCAATACTATCGAGGAACTTATTCGGAAGAAAAACGTGGTGCTATGCAAGATTCAGCGCATCATACCCGAACTTGAACTAACCAGCATCGAAGGAGGGCACGAAATAACGAGCATCGACGATATCCTCGACCGCGATCCGCTCGAAACCATAGCCGAGGCATTCGCCATAAAACACGACCGCGAGCTGAGCGAACGTCAGCACAATATGCTGCGCGAAATAATAGACCAAATACAACAAGAGCAATGAAACTCTTAAGACTTGAAATCCTTAATCTTGCCTCGCTCGACAAAGCCGGAGGCGAGATAATCGATTTTGAAAGCGGCGCTATCGGTGCCAGCAAGATATTCAGCATCGTAGGCCCCACAGGCAGCGGCAAATCTACGATACTCGATGCCATATGCCTGGCACTATTCAATCGCGCACCAAGGTATCCCAAAAAGAAAAACGACAGAAACCAGGCTATTGAAATCTATGGCCGCAAGGACGACGAGGAAAACTGCCGCCTTGCGCCGTCCGACTCGCGCAACATCCTTACACGCGGCAAGAAATTCGGCTACAGCAGACTGACTTTTCTTGCCGACAACGACAATATATATCGTGCGGAATGGTCGGTGGCATTCAAACGCACCCGCTACGACAACGCGGTCACGGCATTGTACAAAATCTTGCCTGACGGTACAGCCATAGAGTGCGACTGGAATGAGTTGCCACGTATTATAGGCCTCGATTACGACCAGTTCCTACGCACCGTATTGATCGCTCAAGGCTCTTTTGCGGGTTTCATCAACGCCCGCGAGGACGAGCGCTACGAACTGCTCGAAAAACTGATAGGCAGCGAAGGTTTATACTCGCGTATTTCATCAGAAATAAGCGAATGCCGACGCAAAGCCGCCGAGACATTCAACAGCATCAATGCCGGTATAAGCGCTTATGCCAACGACGACCTCAGCCCCGAACAAGCAGAACAACTCAGCAATGAAATCAGATTGCTCGAAAAAGAGCAGAAGGAAGTAATCGATAAAATTGAGAGCCTCAAGAAACAAATCGACTGGTACACAGCCGAAGACCAACTCGCTGGCGAACTCACAAACGGTGAGAACATCCTCGTCAAAGCCAAGGAGACGTTTGAAAGCCTCAAAGAGCTTCGTTCAAGACTCAGCTTCCACGACGCAAGTATCGAGGCTGTGGCATATTACCGCGACATCACGACCGGACAAGAAAACACGAGTAAATTGAGAGTTGCAATAGAGAAGTTTTCTTGCACGATCGACAAATTATGCAAGGATATTGCCGCAGCAAACAGCGAACTCGAAACCTTGAAAATCAAGACAGCAAAAGCTCACGAAAACTATGAACTCCAAAAGCCGCATATCAATCGAGCAAGAGAAATCAAGGTAGAAATCGAGCAACTGAAAAGCAACTTGAACGAGAAGAAGCAAACCCTTCGCGATGCAGGCACAGCATTGGAAAAAGCCGAGAAAGAAATCGCTGACAACAAAAATGACATCGCCAATGCTACCGAGGTACTAACAGAATCGAGAAAGGCTCTCGAAACTACCAAGGAAAATATCAGCAACAACAGGTTGATGCTCGAGAATGATTTAGCGGTTACTAAAAAAGCTTACGACGAACTTGTAGCCGGACTCAACCGCATAAATCCCACCGAACTTCAGAACTCGAAAAACAAAGCCGACAACGACCTTGCCGACATCCGCGACCTCATACGTATCCGCACATCGGTATCGAAACTCCGAGACCGCCTGAAATCGCAGTCGGAAGATAAGGCCAAGCTTGAAAAGCGAAACAAAGAAATCGCCACAGAATTAGACAGTCTTTCAATTGCAGCACTGACCGACGAGCTTGCATCGCTCACCCGTATTCATATATTGATGACCGGGCAAGACTTCGGCCAACAGCGCCACATGCTAACAGACGGCCGGCCCTGCCCTCTTTGCGGTGCTACACATCACCCTTACGCCGACGAATCCGAACTTACCACTGCCGTAAGCGATATACAGATACTCATCGACCGCAAACAGAAGGACCTCAACGAACAAACCCAACGCAACAACGCCCTATCAAGGGAGCATGCCACAAACTCAGGCACACTCAAAGAGTTAGACAAAGCCATAAGCAACCTCTCAGAAGAAATCGAATCATTAGAGTTCGATATAGCGCAGCTTACTGCCCGGCACTCTGACTGGAATATTGATACCGAAGACCTTACCAAACTACATAGCGAACTAACATCACAAGCCACGAAAGCGGCAGAAGCCCTTGGAGAATACAATGAACTGTCATCCAAGACCGACAAGCAAAGGCGTTTGCTCGAAGACTGCGCCAAAGCGCTCGATGCATTCAGGACAAAGGCCGAATCCGAACTGAAAAATGCCGAAAAGAAGCTGCTCGATGCCGAATTCGCTCTAAAAACACATGAGTCTAAAACAGCAGGACTCGAAAACAACCGGAAAGAAAAAAGCGAGGCAGTTATCGCAGCACGCACCGCCGTCGAATCTATTGAAACCGACATTTGTAAAAAAGCAAAAGAACTGAGCGAGGAAACCGACAACAAAGACCCGGAGGCACTCGACAAAGAACTATCTGCCGCCAAGGACTCCGCCCTTAAAGCAGAGCAGGAAAAAGTCGCATCGATAGCGCAGCTTAATTCTACCCTGCAAGGCGAAAGAGGCCGCCTCGATGTAGCCCGACAGAATCTTTCATCGTTCGAGAGTGTTATCGCCCAAAGCAAAGAAAAGCTCGAGCGGTGGCTTGAGAGCTACAATCGCAGCAACGACGCAAAGTTGTCGGCAGCCGACATCGCCACAATCGGCACAAGCAGCGAGAACTGGGAAGATATCAGAAAACATATCAAGGAATGCAGCGACCAGGTAACAGCCGCTACTGCAACCCTCGCAAATATACGCCAGCGCCACAAGACTCATCAAGGCACCAAGCCGGCAGTATCGCTCACCGAACTACAAGAGCTTAAAAGAGGGATCGAAACAAAAGATTTCAGCGCCCTCGATGCCGCCCGACTGAGAATGCAGGCATATATCCGTGCCAAAGAAAAAATGGGAGAACTATACGACAAACGCCTCGAAGCCAGACAACAACTTGACGAGTGGGACGAAATCACGCAAGCCATTGGCGGCGAAGGCAAGACCCTGCGAAAAATCGCCCAGTGCTATACACTGCGCTTCCTGATTTATCATGCCAACAGCGAAATAAGGAGATTCAACTCGCGCTATGAGCTTGTACAAGTACCCAACTCGCTTGGAATACGCGTGATTGACCATGACCGAGCCGACGACATTCGCGACACAACATCTCTCTCGGGTGGCGAAACATTCATCGTCAGCCTCGGGCTTGCCCTTGGACTGTCGGCTCTATCGTCGCGCAACATATCGCTCGACAATCTATTTATCGACGAGGGATTCGGCACGCTCGACCCTGACACCCTCGCCACAGTCATCGACTCACTCGCCACATTGCAATCATCACGAGGTAAAAAAGTGGGTGTGATAAGCCACACCGACGTAATGAGCGAACGCATCACCACCCAGATACGCATAATCAAAAACGGTAATTCAGGCAGCAGCCACATCGAAATACACTCTGCATAAATTATACGAACTAACAATATCAACATGAGAACTTTAATCCTATCACTTATGCTCCTGGGGGCTTTTACGATCCAGGCCGGGGACATACAGCTCGCCAAACCCGATACAAACAAAGGCGCAGACGTGATGCAGACATTCGCTCAACGCCGTTCGACTCGAGAATTCAACACCAAAGAATTATCATTGCAGGACATGTCGAACTTGCTGTGGGCCACTATGGGCAAGAATAGCACAGACAACAAGCTCACAGCACCTTCATGCCTCAACAAACAAGAAATCCGTCTATTTGCATTCACGTCGAAAGGAGCATATGAATATATGCCCATGACCCACACACTCCGCCAAGTAGCTACCGGAGACTTCCGCCCTGTAATCGCAGGTAAACAAACCTTTGTCAACAAAGCCCCGCTCTGCCTTGTAATGGTTGCCGACATGGAAAAATTCGGCAGTAGCGACAACCGCGCCATGACCATGGCAGCTATTGATGCCGGCATAGTTACCGAAAACGCATGTATAGCAGCTGCCGGACTGGGCCTGGCCTCCGTACCGCGAGCAACAATGGATGTGGCAAAACTGCAGCAGATTCTCGGGCTATCCGACAAGCAAATACCCATGATGAATGTACCTGTGGGCTATTTTGTGAAGTAAAATATTTCAATCCGACCCCGAAGATGCCTTAGGTGCGCAGATTAACGAATTTTTTCTGCATTATTTGCATTATTGTTAGAGGATAATTGTTAACTTTGTATCGGCTTTTTGCACCTACCCAATAACATTCAGGCACTAAGCCAAATTAGTGAACAAACTTTGTATATCTATATATCATACATAAACACACTCTATGAAGATTATCTTCAATATCAGATACCGCACCAACTGGGGAGAATCAGTATATCTTGTCGGTGATATCGACGCCCTCGGAAACGGAGACTGCACTAAGGCAATCAAAATGAACCTTAGAGGTAACGACCGTTGGTCAGCCGAAGTTACAGTTCCTCCTGTCGAAGGAGGCTTTGGCTATCACTATTTCGTACTCAACGACGACGGCACAAAACGAAACGAATGGGGTCATGGCGACCGCTTCACAGCCTGCGAAGAAGGCACATACCGCATCTATGACCGCTGGCAGGACCAGCCGTTCGACAAGCCTTACTATTCTTCACTGTTCACAGATTGTGTTTATCGTCAGAATTATACCGACAAAGGCGTTGTTCCTACTCGCGGTTTCGTACTCGTAGAGGTTTCTGCCCCTATGGTAGGCGGCGACAATGTGCTTGCTATCAGCGGCAACTGCGCATCGCTTGGCGAATGGGACCCGACTCGCGCCATAAGACTGTCGAATTTTACATACCCCAACTGGCAGGGACTCGTTCCTGCCGAAGGAATCGAAGCCGATACCGAGTTTAAATTCCTTGTCATCAACCGCACTTCGGGTGAGGTCGTAGCATGGGAAGGCGGCGCAAACCGCCGTATGGGCATAGCGCCGGATGTAACCGAAACCAATATCCTTGCCGGTATGAGGTTTATCAACAGCATGGACCTTTGGAAAGGCGCCGGCACAGCTATTCCGGTATTCTCACTGCGCAGTTACGACGACATGGGCGTGGGCGACTTCTACGACCTTATCGGCATGATTGACTGGGCAGCCGAGACTCACCAGCGTATACTGCAGCTTCTACCAATCAACGATACGACGATGACCCATACTTGGACCGACTCGTATCCCTATAATGCAAACTCTACGTTTGCGCTTCACCCCATGTATCTCCGTGTTACCGAACTCGGAGAACTGACTGATGCTGCACGCCGCGACTATTTCAAGGCCGCCGCAGAGGAGCTCAACGCCCTTACAACAGTCGACTACGAACGTGCAAATAATCTCAAGGCAGAATACCTGCGCGAGATATATGCGCAAGAGGGCAAACAAACTCTCAAATCTGAAGAATACAAAGCATTTGTAGACCGCAACGCATCGTGGCTGCTGCCCTATGCCGCATTCTGTGTGCTTCGCGACAAATTCGGCACCCCGGATTTCGAACAGTGGGGCGACTTTGCCGAATACAGCGACAAGGTACTGAAAAAAGTTCTCAGCACCAACCGCGACGCCATAGACCTGGTATGCTATACCCAATATCACCTCGACCGTCAGATGCGCTATGTGCACGACTACGCAGCATCGAAGGGTGTGGCCCTCAAGGGCGACATTCCAATCGGCATTTCACGTACAAGCGTAGATGCGTGGACCGACCCGCGCCTGTTCAACATGGATTGCCAGGCCGGAGCACCGCCTGATGATTTCTCGGTTCTCGGACAGAACTGGGGCTTCCCGACATACAATTGGGAAGAAATGGCCAAAGACGGTTTTGCATGGTGGAAAGCTCGCTTCCGCAAGATGTCGGAGTACTTCGACGCTTACCGTATCGACCACGTGCTCGGCTTCTTCCGCATATGGCAGATTCCAATGGATGCTGTTCACGGTCTTTTGGGTTATTTCAATCCGGCCCTGCCATTCAGCGTAGACGAACTGCGATTCAACTACGACTTCTGGATTGATGTCAACAGCCACACCAAGCCTTATATCATGGAGTACTTTATTGAAGACATCTTCGGTCCCTACACTTCGGAAGCCACAAAGAAATTCATGACAAAGAGCAAGGGTGGTAAATTTACCCTCAAGAGCGAATACAATACCCAGCGCAAGATTGTAGATTACTTCGCCGGACAGGAAAAGAACGAGAAAAACACTCGTATATGCAACGGCCTACTCGGTCTTGTTGACGAAGTTCTGTTTATCGAAGACCCCTACGAAGAAGGCAAGTACCACCCCCGTATTTCGGCTCAGTACACCTATGCTTACCGAGCGCTCAACGACTACGAACGCTGGTGCTTCAACCGCCTCTACAACGACTTCTTCTATCACCGTCACAACGACTTCTGGTATGGCAAAGCCATGTGGAAACTACCACCGCTGATTGAATCGACCAATATGCTCTGCTGCGCCGAAGACCTTGGCATGATTCCCGGCTGTGTACCCGCTGTAATGCAACAACTGCAGATTCTCTCGCTCGAGATACAGCGTATGCCCAAAGACCTCGGACAGAAGTTTGGCAACACATGGAGCTATCCATATTATTCGGTATGCACAACCTCTACCCACGACATGGGCGGCATACGCCAATGGTGGGAGGCTGACCGCGAACACACACAGCGTTATTTCAACGAGGTACTCCACGAAACCGGCACTGCACCATTCTATGCCGAGCCATGGGTTTGCGACCGCATAGTAGACCTTCACCTGCAGTCGCCCTCGATGCTGTGCATCCTGCCCTTGCAGGATTGGTTGTCGATCGACGGTACAATCCGTAGGGAGAATCCGCTCGAAGAGCAAATCAACGAGCCGGCAAACTCGCGTCACTACTGGCGCTACCGCATGCACCTGCCGATCGAAGACCTGATAGCCCACACTGACTTCAACAAATATATCAAAGACAAAATCGACAATTCAGGACGATAGTCTTCAAGATTGTAATCAAAGGCAGGAGTCAGGAGTCAATACGAAGCTCCTGACTCCTGCCAATGAATCTCTAAGCGTTGTAATCCAAACTCTTAGATTCTAATTTCTAAATTCTGACTCTCATTGCGCCTAATCTGGAAGATATTTAGAGCACTTGTTTCCGTATTGCTGCTGATGGCTGTTGTGCTGCCGGCAGCAATTTACGTGTTATTATCGCTCGATCCCGTGCAGCGCATGGTACGTGACGCAGCAGCGTCTCAGCTGACCGACTTGCTCGGTGCCGACGTAGATGTAAAATGCGTAACCATTCACCCATTCAATCGTGCGACTGTAGAAGGAATCAGCCTCGCAATAGGTAGCGATACCATTGCGAGCATCGAGACTGTATCAGCCGGTTTCGAACTCTTTCCTCTGCTAAGCCGTGGCGAAGTCGTGGTAGACTATGCCCTGCTCGACGGCGTAGAAGCACACGTAAGCCGAGCCACGCCACAATCTCCGCTCAACATACAACCGATTATCGACAGGCTGAAATCAGACCGTCCGTCTCAAAAGAAGGCTTTTCAGGTAGAGATAAGCACGGTGATAATACGCCGGGCTTCGGCTACCTACGACGTATTGTCGGAAGCAGCTCCCGACTCGGCAGTTTTCGACCGTAACCACATCGCAATCAACGACCTTGCCGTCAATGCCTTTATACCACAAATCAGCGACCGTGGCTACAGGGTACATCTCGACCATTTATCGTTTGCCGAACGAAGCGGTTTTGTTCTCGATAAACTTACAGGTCGCTGCCATATCGCCCCCAACGAATTGTTGCTCGAAAACTTCAGCCTCGCATTGCCAAATTCGAAACTGGCATTCGCCCCTATTCACATTCATGGCGCTGAAAACCAGACTCTAAATAGTGTATTAAGGCATACCCCTACACGTATAGCAATCGAAAACGGATCGGAGATTTATCCGCCTGATTTGGAGGCTTTCGTACCTATTCTTTCGAATATCAGCCGTCATTTTGCTATTAACATGGAGTCTCAAGCCTGCCTGTCGACAGTAGACCTGCAGCGCTTCCGCTTGCGAGACACCGACGGAAATGCGGTAGACATTGCTCTCGAGGCATATGCAACCGGGCTTGACTCAGTTGCCGGGATGAATTATAAAATAACTCATGGCATAGTTGATATCGACGGCAATGAGATTGCCCACGCTCTAACACCGTTGCTCAAGCCCGACGTGCGCAAGATACTTGACAAACTGCCCGACCTGCGTTTCAGTCTGTCTGGCGAAGGCTCGTTGTCACGCGGCAACATAAGCCTTGCATCAGACGGAACAGCCGGACATATAGATATAGATGCATCATACGGCAAACGAGGCAGCAGCACCATTATCAACGGAGCTTTGAAACTCAACGAATTCGATGCAGGATATATAGCCGGAGAACCCCTGCTCGGGTGTATTGATGCCAGCACTGATTTTACGGCAACCTTCGGTCGTAAATTCCGCTCGGGCTCAGGCGAAATAAATATTTCCAAACTCGAGTTCAAAGGCTACACCTACAGCAATATATCACTGATTGCCACTATGCTAAGCCCCCAAAAGGGAGAAGTCAACCTCGCCATTTCAGACCCTGCGGCAAGGGTGAAGGCATATGTACTCTACGACGGTGAAAACGAGGCCAAGACAATCGATGCTACAGCGACCGTATCACATCTCGATCTCGACATCCTCGGGTTGTCGAATGCGCACCCCGGCTACAAGCTATCGGGCAAACTCTTAGCCGACATCAACAGCATTGACCTGAAGAATCTCGATGGTACCGTTGATATCAGCGATTTCAGATGGACAGATATCAGCGGACAAGGATTAGTATGCAATAGATTGCGACTGCTCGCTACTCCTGACAACAAATACGCCAGATTGAGGATAGAATCGCCATTTATCGAAGGCGAGCTAACCGGGCATTACGATTTCGAGGCCCTTGTGCCGGAATTGAAAGAGATGCTCTTCCACTTCATGCCGGCATTGAAACCGCTCCCCGAAAAACACTTGGCGAAAAAGAAAATCAAAGTTCACGAGGGGTACAATGCTTTCTCTTTTGACTTTACCATACGCCAGACAAAGGAATTGAGCGATTTCTTCAAACTGCCTGTGCGTAACCTTTACGATGCAACGCTAACCGGCAAGGTCGACAGCCGGGGCGGCTATGCTAATTTCGACCTGAGCATACCATACCTATACAATGGCAAGGTGATTGAAAACACCGATGTTTTCGGACAATTCGATATTCCGGGCGGCGAGGCTATGCTATATGCCACAACAATGATGCCGACAAAAAAAGGCGACATGACAGTGGCAGCAACCGTTAGAGGAAAGGACAATAAAATAGATACCCACGTAGACTGGGATATTGCCCGCCTCATACCGCTCAACGGCACTATAGACTTCACAGCGACCCTGCATTCGGCAAAAACACCGGCCGGATCATGCTTCCCCGTCGAGGCTACACTCGACATGTTGCCCGGTACCATAAACTTTGGCGACGAAACATGGCATATCGAATCATCGCACTTCAATATGACTCCTCAAGTGCTGAATGTCGACGGATTCGCTCTCGATACCGGGCACCAGCGCATCGAAATCAACGGCAATATCAGTCGCGACCCCGAAGACAACCTTGCCGTAAATCTCGACGAGGTACGCCTCTTGCCGATATTTGAAACTCTCGAAATCGACAAAGCCATGATTGGCGGCTGCGCAACCGGACGTATCACGGCATCCGACCTTCTCACCGGCTCGCCACGCCTGCTATGCCCGCTGCTGCATGTAGATTCTATAGGATATAACCGCTGCCCTATCGGCAATGCGGATATTACCGCCAAATGGGACAACGAACGCAAGGGTGTATACCTCGATGCCGCAATCACCGGATTTGAAGGCCGCCACTCGCAAATCGACGGTTACATATTCCCTATGGGCGAGGCTCTTGATATCAATTTCGCCGCCGACAGCGTGCCTGTTGCATTCCTGAAACCGTTTATGAATGCCTTCGCGAGCGATATCACAGGTCGTGCATCAGGCCATTGCAGGCTATTCGGCACATTCAAGGAAATCGACCTCGAGGGCGATATCTACGCCGACAACGTCGGCCTCAAAATCGATTTTACGAATACCATGTACCACGCCAGCGACAGTGTGCATCTACGCCCGGGCCGAATACAGCTCGACAACTTGGTGATACGCGACCCCGAGGGCAATACAGCACGCCTGAGCGGTACGGTAGGCCACACTTACTTCAAATCGCCGACATTCAAATTCAATATCACCCAGGCTCATAATTTCCTGAGCTATAATGTGACATCGCGGCAGAATCCCGACTGGTATGGTACGATTTACGGTAACGGCGAAGCTTCGATTACCGGTTGGCCGGGCGTAGTGAACATCTATGTCAATATGGCTACGGCACCTCGCTCCACATTTACATTCGTACTCTCCGACCGTCTTGATGCCGAGGATTACTCATTCCTTACCTTCCGCGATGTAACACCCGATTCGCTGAAAATTCCGGTTCAAAATACCGATGATACCCCGCTGATTGTCAAGACCCTCAAAGAGGCCATTGCCAATAATGTGACCGACGAGTCGTCGCAGTACAATATGGATATCGCGGTCAGCGTGACTCCCGATGCCCGTATATCGCTGGTAATGGACCCTGCCGGAGGCGACGAAATAAAGGCTGTAGGAGCCGGCAACCTGCATATGGCTTACCATTCGGCAAACAATGACCTCAATATCTGGGGCAAGTACGTAGTACAGACAGGTAGCTACAGGTTTACACTCCAAGACATCATCATAAAGGATTTTACAATCAAGGAAGGCAGCGAAATACAATTTGACGGCGACCCCTATGGCGTAAAGACAAAGCTATCGGCATTCTACGCAACCAATGCCAACCTCAGCGACCTTGACGAATCATTCCTGCAGGACAAAGAGGTTGCCCGCACCAATGTGCCTGTTCATGCCCTGATGCAGGTAAGCGGCGATATTCGCCAGCCGGTGATTGACTTCGACCTCGAGTTCCCTACCCTGACGCAGGACACATACCGCAAGGTGCGCAGTATCGTAAGTACTGAAGATATGATGAACCGACAGATTATCTATCTTCTCGCGCTCAACCGCTTCTATACGCCCGACTATATGGAATCTACCACCAAGGGCAACGAGCTTTTCTCGGTGGCATCGTCTACCATTTCAAGCCAGCTTGGCAACATGCTTGGAAAACTGAGCGAGAATTGGAGTATTGCGCCGAACCTGCGTAGCGACCGTGGCGATTTCTCGGACGTTGAGGTTGACTTAGCACTGTCGAGCCGACTGCTCAACAACCGCCTTATATTCAACGGCAACTTTGGTTATCGCGACAAATCGCTTAACAACAACCAGTTTGTAGGCGACTTCGACATTGAATACCTGCTCAACAAACGCGGCACATGGCGACTGAAAGCTTATAACCGTTACAACGACCGAAACTTCTATGTACGTTCGGCCCAAACAACACAGGGCGTAGGCATCATGTTCCGTCGCGATTTCGACAAACTTTTCAATTTTTTACGTCCCAAGCGTAAAGAAAAAACAGACAGCACACAAACAGACAGCATATGGAATCAATCAGACAACTCTATAAAATAGGCCACGGTCCGAGCAGCTCGCATACCATGGGCCCGCAAATGGCTGCAAACATCTTTGCCGAGCGAACCCGAGGTAAAGCCGAGCGCTTCAGAGTGACTCTGTATGGATCTTTAGCAGCCACCGGCAGGGGACACCTTACCGACCAGGCAATACTCAATGCCCTCACCCCGGTAGCCCCGACCGAGATAGTATGGCAGCCGGATATAGTTCTGCCGTTTCATACCAACGGCATGAAGTTCGACGCACTCGACATGCATGGCAATATCGTTGATACCTGGACAGTATACTCGATCGGTGGCGGAGACATTGTAGAGGAAGGCGAACAAAAGTCTGCCGGGAAATCAATTTACCCGCTGTCGAAAATCAAGGACATCCAGGCAGAGTGCGAAAAAAACGGCACAAGCTATTGGGAGTACGTCAACCGTTACGAAGACCCCGACATCTGGGATTATCTACGCCAGGTATGGAACGTTATGAAAGCCGCAGTCGAGCGCGGTATCGAAGCCGAGGGAGTGCTGCCCGGCGGCCTTGGGGTACGCCGCAAAGCTGTTAGCTACTATGTGCATGCCGAAGGATATAACCAGTCGCTCAAAAGCCGTGGACTTGTATACGCATATGCCTTGGCGGTAAGTGAAGAGAATGCTTCGGGCGGAGAAATAGTCACCGCACCGACATGCGGCTCGTGCGGCATAGTGCCTGCGGTACTCTACCACCTGCACAAATCAAAAGGTTTCTCAGAACAACGCATACTCCGCGCCCTTGCAACAGCCGGACTATTCGGCAATGTCGTGAAACACAATGCATCGGTATCGGGCGCTGAAGTGGGTTGCCAGGGCGAAGTGGGCGTAGCGTGCGCCATGGCTGCAGCTGCTGCGTCACAACTGTTTGGCGGTACTGTGGCACAGATTGAGTATTCTGCAGAAATGGGACTCGAGCATCACCTCGGCCTTACATGCGACCCTGTTTGCGGCCTCGTGCAGATACCATGTATCGAACGCAACGCTTATGCTGCCGCCAGAGCGCTCGATGCCAACCTATACGCAGCATTCAGCGACGGTAGGCACAGCGTTGACTTTGACCGCATTGTCGAAGTGATGAAACAGACCGGACACGATATACCCTCGCTTTATAAGGAAACAGCAATGGGCGGTCTGGCAGCCATACAATAATATATACTTTTTAACAACACTGCGCCAAGATATAGCACATACATGTTCGTAACTTTGTACCCGAAGCCAATGGTGGTTTCGCAAATACAACAACGACATGTTTCACATTCTCGCTCTCACCCTCATCATTGCCTGGTCTTTTCAGGCATTTAAAGAATTAAATCTTATGAAATAAGTTGATTCAACTCTCTCATGCCGGCGCAGATATTTTTAGAGTATCTGCGCCGATGTATATTGAGACTGCGCTATTTATAGTATCTTTGCACAATAAATGAATATAGCTATATGGTTTACACATATTATTTCAGCGCAAGCAATACCACAGATAGAATTGTAAAAGCCCTTGCCGAGGGCATAGGCTTAGCGGCGATACACAATAATATTACCAAGCCGGATTCGAAGATAAACACATCATTTAAGTGCGACGATATTGTGATATTTGCAGCACCTGTTTTCGGCGGTCGAATTCCCGCAATCGCAGCCGAACGATTCAGGCAAATCAAAGGCGAAGGGCAGAAATGCATAGTGGTAGCCACTTACGGCAACCGCGACTACGACGACGCTCTTGTAGAGATGTGTGACCTGGCATCAGAGGGCGGATTCTCTCTCATCGCAGCCGGTGCATTCATAGCGCAGCATAGTATAGTACCTGCTGTGGCAGCTTCTCGGCCCGACCGTGATGATTTAAACAAAATCAGCGAGTTTGCCTCTGAAATCAAAACGGCTATCGCCGCTGATGCTCTGCTTGACCGCCACAGCGTAAAAGGCAACAGGCCATACAAAATCTACGGCGGAGTACCACTACAGCCTGTCGTTGACAATAAATTGTGCGACAGTTGCGGTAAATGTATGAGGGAATGTCCTGTCGGAGCAATCACGAGCCCCGAATCTACAGACTCCGCAAAATGTATTTCCTGCACAAGGTGCATTGTAGTGTGTCCCAATCACGCCCGTAAATTCGGCGGACTCAAATACAAGGCTTTTGTGCCGATATTCAAACTCAAATGCTCTGCCCGACGCGAACCCGAATGGTTTGTAGGAAAATAGACCGGCTGTCGGAATAAAAGATGACGCGCAAGGAACTAAAGAAAAAGATAGCCGACGAACGACGCAGGCAGGGCCGGAAATATGGTTTCCGCCAGAGTGCCTATATCAATTTCAAGGTCGAGAGCGGCTACTTTTTCTGCATCTACAACTTCAGCGGAAACATCAAACTGACCGTCAAGCCCATGTATGCCGACGATTTGTGGTGGGAAATATGGGGTGCGGAAGACAATAAAAACGAGCCGATGAGTCTGCGCGGAACCGGTGCGTTTTCGTTATCGGGTCAAGTCTTGGAGATCTACAATGTCATTGAACCGGACTCGGACTTTGAGCCTGAACAATTAGCCCAAGAATTCGACCGATTATTCGAAAATGTAAATTCTCGAATCGCCGAGTTTTTGAGCCAAAATCCTGATGCTGATAAATTCTATCCAGACGAAGACAAAATGTATTTCGACCCGGATAGATTGTTGTATCTCATAGCCCTTATCCACAACGGCAGGGAATGTGAGGTAGTCGAGATAATCAAGCAAGCACGGCAAAACAAGCATAAGTGCGTATTTCGCAGCGGATTTATGAGTGATAGTTACACATTTATCCTCAGGTGGTGTAAGCGTGACAATTTAGTATTCAGAGTCTGGCATAAACTGTCAAAGAAGCTTATTGTTTCGGGTGCGTCAGATAAAATCCTCAAATACGGAAAAGACACCTTAAACAGGGAAAAAGAAGTACGTAAAGCATCGTTTCTCCGTACTCCTACTATGCTGCAAAAAGCAGTGTCGATGATTATTTTTATCCCAATTGGAATATACCTATTCGATCTTGACCGACGCACGCTTTATAATTTTCCGCTGTATCTGTTGTTAGGTTTTTGCCTGGCTGCCACTTTGCTTTTCTTATTCTTATTGCTTCGTCACGCTAAGAATCTAAAAGATATTGTGATCGATATTTGTTTTAGTGCCATGTTTGGAATATGTGCCGGAGCAGTTGCGTTTTATGTTTCAGTAAGCTCGTTTGAAGTCGTGAACTATCTGTTTGCCGATAGTAAACCGGTTACAGCAAGCGCAATTGTAACAAGCGGAAAAAAAGAAATACGCAGTCATGGTCGACACTCAATCAGTCGTCATTACACCTTGGTAAAACTGATTGATGAAGACCGATACGTATGGATAGATGATATTCGATTATTTCACGTTCCTTCGTATAGCACAATCGATATTACATATTATCGGGGGCTGTTTGGTATCGATGTTTTCGATGATTACACTGTTAAAGAAAAGAGCAAATAGTTTATCAATACATTTTAACTCTTATAATGAACTTAGATTGAGAAAAACACTTAACTTTGCAAGCATATTGAATCGTTATAGACAACATCACATATGAAAAAGCACTTGACTACCCTGCTCTGCGCTTTCAGCCTGCTACTCATTTCCTGCAGCAACGACGAGCCTCAGATACCTACCAACGCTATCACCGTAAACATGATGATTGGAGATAGCGAAACGACTATCGGCGGTTCGGATGTATACATCAACTCGTCGAACAACTTCACCACATCATATTGCGGCATAGCTGACTTTGGTACAAAGGGCAGCTTCAATCAGAATCCCAACCTGACCCAGATTGCACAAGAGGTAGCTGTTACGCCCGGCAATTACTACCAGATAGTCAATTCAAAAGACATCAGCACTGTCGCCGGCGAGAGGGCATATCCTATCAATACCAACTATTACAACGTATACGTCGATTCGCCAATTTACGACAAAGAAAACGATGTATGCGGTGCTAAAGTTAAATATGCAGAATGTTTCCCGGCTGTTTCTGACAAGATTCTTCCAAAATGGGGGTCGACCTTCGCTCTTTACTTGCAAGCATGGAATAGCTATGAAGAACTCGCAACATACATGTTCGAAAAAAATGTAGAGATTGACAAAAACTACAGGATTTACGACGTAGACGGCGATACGAACCTTATGGATAATCTCGATGTAATGATCCAAGGCAATGTGATAGAGTTCTCAAACAAATCATTCACGCCCAACAGCAAAGCCGAAGTAGTAGTTTTCGTTCGACACGAAAGCCTCTACACCGAAGTCCATTTTATTATAACATCTTCAATTAATTAAATATGGCAAGAATTGGCAAGGCCCTGTTAGCGTGTATAATGGTGCTATTGATTTCGGCCTGCACCACATCGAAATCGACAGTTTCAAGCACCGTAAATCTCGCTCAATACGAGTATGCGTCGATTATCAACAACGACACATACCATATTCCGGCCGAATTGATGGAATATGAAATACAGCTGTTCGATGCCGTAGATTCTTCACGACTGAAACTAATAAGCGACCGAAGAATCTACGAACTTGATAATAGCCGGAAGAGCAAACTCCTGCTGGTAAAATACGGCGTAAACCATAGCGAAGAAGAAACCATAGTTACCGTCAACTTCATCGATTATATGACCGGCAGGCCGGTGGCATCGTGCCGTGGAGCATATTCTTCGCTGGGCGTTGCCGGTGCCTCTCACGATATCAAGGAAGCAATTAAAAGAGTCTCCAAACAGATATCATCCACATTCCCCCAATAATAGCTTCGCATAAACAGTGCTTAATGTTAGTTCCATTTTCGGCATTCTACTTTGGGTGTTTTGGATTATGTAAATATTAGAATTATATATGAAACCATTTTTTAGCTTCTTGGTGCTTGTGTTATTTTCTGCAAGCATGCCAACATTGGCCGAGAACATCACAATCAAATCACCCGAATACTTCAAAGAACCAATCCGCGATGGGCACGAACTGTTTCCCGACAGCCTTGTCTATTCAAGCGATGCCGAAGAAATCGTTATTCCCGATGTCGGCGTGTTCGGATGTCTGGACGGAAGCAAGTTCCCGAAATTGAAGAAAATAAGCTTTGGCAACGCAGACTACCTGTCCGGTGGATTGCTCAGCGATATGCCGATGCTCGAAGAAGTGGTATTCAATGGTATGATAGGCCACTTTGACTGTACGTTCATCAGAAACTGCCCAAAGCTAAAGTCTATCGTATTTAAAGGTCCGGTTTCGACAACCGGTGGCCCGGGATTTATCTATAATCTACCAAGTCTCGAAAGCGTCGTTTTCGAAAGTATCGTGGTTTCTTTAGGCGTAGAAGTTGACGACAGCTACATTTGTCCGAAGCTGCACGGTATCACAAATAAAGGTGCATTCTTAGAAGTATATAACGACAGTATTACCCCTGCTGCAACTATCGAACAACTACAATCCAATCCTCGTCTGATTGCCGACATGGAGAAGCTTGCAAAGTGGCAGGGAGAAGTCCTCAGGGCTAAGAATCCGAGGTGGATGCGCAAGTGGCAATATCAGGCAGCAAAAATATTGCAACCGGTACTATCAAAACTCGGTAATAAAGAAGCTGACAGCCTGAAAGCAGACATGGAATATGCCTGGAATCTGGGCGATGACGTCAAGAGTGAGCTTGAAATTCTAAAAGAATCTCCGGCCTACGACGTTGCCGGTTCGCCCAAGACTACAAAATTTCTCTATGCAGATTCTACCGACGTTCTCCTTACACTGTCACGCAAACGATTTAATCTCGACAGCATAGCCGGGAATGGCGACGATATAAGCCGAATCAAAAACCTGCTATATTGGGTTCACAACAGCATTCCACACGACGGTAGTAATGGCGTTGCACCCGGTCCTCGCAATTTGAGAAATACATACGACAGTGCTCGTCGCGACAGCTGTGGATATAACTGCCGTGCCCTTGCAATATGTCTTACCGAGGCTCTGCTCGCCGAAGGTATTCCGGCAAGATACATCACGTGTTTGCCAAAAGCTTGGGACACCGACAATGACTGCCATGTGATATGCGTGGCATGGAGCAAATCATTGAATAAATGGATTTGGGTCGACCCTACTTTCGCTGCTTATATAACCGACGAAAACGGGCTGTTGCTGCATCCCGGTGAAGTGCGCTACAGACTGCAGCACGATTTACCGGTTGTATTAAACAAGGATGCAAACTGGAACAATGAATGGGCTAAGACAAAGGAGGATTACATCGACTACTATATGGCTAAAAACCTATATATCCTTCAAGCAAACATAATAAACCAAGCAGAACCTGAAGGACCAAGCAGCCACGAACAAGGCCTCCATGTAGCCCTCGTACCCAATGGAGTTGTGTATAAATATACCAATTACCAGACCTCCGACGAGGACTGGTTCTGGCAAGCCCCCGAAAGCGTAAAGTAACATCAACTGCTCATAAATCCAAAGAACTGCCAAACGGACATAAAAAGCAATCTCTTAGAATAGTTTTATTGAACTTACTAATGAATGATATTATGGCAAGCAAAGCAATTAAATTTTTGGAGGAACATCAGAGTGAGACTCCTTCGCGGTTTGCAGAAGAAGCCACTTGGCGAAAGGAAAATGCGAGTTGGCTTCGCCGGTCGCATCAGCTTGCCGTAACCATTATTGGCTATATGCAGAACAACGGTCTCAAAAGAGCCGACCACGCTGCTCACCTCGGCGTGAGCCCACTATACTTGAGCAAGTTCTTGTCGGGCACAGAAAACCTAAGTTTCAAGAGTATACCAATATCGAAGACAAGTTCGGCAGAACTTGTGTCGCAATGATATAAAGAGGTTTGTCATGCCACCGCAGTTCAACTCATATATTGATTTATTAGATCTCACGGCAGCCATTGATTTTTGCCGTAAGCAGGGAACACTATGCTATTACAAGAAAGGAGATTATTTTGTACAGCAAGGTTCAATCGCACGTTATGCAGCTCTTGTAGTATCGGGTTATTTCAAAGTAGCGACTCTTAATGATTCGGGAGATGAGGCAGTGGTTAATTTCGCTTTCCCGGGTCAATTCATTACAGATTTCCATTCGTCCTTACGCGGAGAAACCTCTCAATTCTCAATCATCGCCGGCGCTGATTGCGAGATAATGCAAGTGCCGTTAAAAGCTTTCAAGAATTTTCTTTCCCCTTCTCTGCTCGATGAATATAAAGCACTGTTCAACATGGTATTCATGCGGTTGCTCAATCTCTACCGCAAGTCGCCACTTCAGCGTTATGTGGAATTGTGCGAACAATACCCCCACATTGTCGAAACTGTTACATTGAAAGATTTATCCTCTTTCCTATTGATTACTCCCAACCATTTAAGCCGTATCAGACGAGAATTGGCAAAAAATTCAAACACGAATATCAAAAAATAAGGAGGTCTATACATTTGTTAAGACCAAATCCATTTTTCCTTGTTAACTTTGCGCCGGACCGGGTTCGACCTTGCCATAACATTTTGGAGAACCAAATCTTAAACTGTATGAAGAAGATTTATTTATTATCCTTGATTCTCGTTCAGTCGTGCATTGCGTTCGCGCAGAATTACTGCGTAAACGACACTATTGTTCGTGAAATTCAATTTCCTCTTACTCTGAACGATAAAACCGAGTTCTTTTATTTCAATAATGAATGGATTCCGGGGGCACACCCTGGTCTGGTAGAGGCCGATGCCTTTCAAAAGGCGGAGGTAAAAAACGACGAGTATGGCAACCGAGCAGCTTTCTTTACAGTATCGCCCGAAGCCCTTGCACAAATAAAAGTGGAAGCGCGAAAAGTATGGGTAGACCTTGACGCTCGCTGCGAGTTTCCCGGAGGCAACGGAAAACTCAAAGAATGGCTCGACGAAAACATCCGTATTCCCGAGGGATTCAAAGGTAGCGAACTCGTATTTGTCAAATTTACCGTTCATCCTGACGGCTCAATCAGCGAACCGTCGATTTTTCGCCAACCGAGCAAAAACGATGCTGTCAATCAAGAGGCGTTAAGACTCGTGAATGCGCTGCCAAATTTCCGCGTTAAATACTATATTCCCCACTTAAAGAAAAGTTTTACCTATTATCTTCCCATAACTTTCAAAGAGCCTGGAGTGATATTTATACGAGGCGAGGTGTCTAAGTAAACAATAAATTATGAACCCATTATCCAGACTTGCCATTGTTCTTGGATTTATGTGTTGCGTACCGTTGGTGTATAGCCAAACATCATTTATGTTGGTTAAGAACAACGGACATTACTACACTGATGCTACCATAAATGGCAACGCCAATACTCCCATATTTGTCGAAACGGGCTTTCACGGTATGGTTGTCAGCGTTGAATGGTACAATAGAATTCTCGCTTCACTGCCTCTTGAAGAAATCAAACTCCCAAAAGAGGAACACTTGCATACCGACCGGACTACTCGGAGAATTGTTAAGCTGTTTAAAGGCAAAGTTCCCGTTGGAGATTTAACGTATGAAGGTCGTGTTTTTGTTGTCGACACAAATGAAGATTATGTAACCGTTCCGGTAAATTTACTTAAAAATGAAGCGGACTCTACTGTCTGTTTAATTCGCTTTGATTTTAAAAAGAATGTGCTTGATTATGTTCGGAAAGATGACGTCAACTTGGGCAAGATGCAACAATATACACTTGTTGAAAATGACCCTATGCCAATTTTTGAGGCGACAATCGAATTATCCGATGCATTAGGGCACCAGTTGACTAAATTTGGCAAATTCAATTTTGACCTCGGCAATGGTTCGACTGTTTTCTTTTTTAGAAGATCTATGCTACCTGCACTAAAAGAGAATAATTTTAAGATACAGACTTCAAGAGATAAGTCAGGCAATATTATAGGGCAAGGAATTTTTGCAGGATATTGTAGAATTGGCGACAAATCTAAAACAGGATTCTCTATCGGTATCACAAATAAGATTGAGGATACTGATGAATTGGGATGTGTCGGACCATCGTTTTTCCAAAACGGTACTGTAATCCTTGATCCAAATAACAATTTGATTTACTATAAATAACAGGCTTTTTGTATAAGCCAAAATTTATTTTAATCGAAAGAAAGTAAGTTCCCCCAGCTCAGATATTTTCGCTAATTTTGCCAGCGGATAGACATAGCTTGGCCACGACATTTTAAATAATAAGCGTTATGCTTGTCTTGGTGTTGATTGGCATCGATAGCATCTAACAACGCCGGTAATGGCATAGCGACTCATTTTTTCGTTTAATCACCTCAGCGCTAAATGGCGTAAAGTTTATTTATATGAAAAAATTCTTTTTAGTTTCCTTGATTATCGCTCAGTCGTGTATTGCATTTGCGCAGGATTCTGTACGAGAAACTCAACTCCCTATTACTGAGAATGGAACCTTGATCAGGTTTTATTACTTCAACAACGAGTGGATTGCGATGTATAAATTAGTTCAGACCGATTGCATCAAAGCGATAGAAATTAAAAACGATGAATACGGCAACCGTGCATGCTTTTGTACTTTGTCGCCTGAATATCTTGCACATGTGAAATCGGAGTCGCGCAAATATCTCATTAATCTTGACCCTCGATGCGAGTTTCCCGGAGGTAACGAAAAAGTCATAGAATGGCTTTAAGCAAATATTCGTATTCCCAAAGGTTACAAGGGGCGCGAAAGAGTCGTTGTTAATTTCATTGTACAGCCTGACGGCACAATAACAAAACCGGAAATCGTAAGGCAGAGTAAAAACGAAGCTGCTAATGCAGAGGCTTTGAGGCTTGTGAGTGCAATGCCCAAATTCAATGTAACATATTTCACTCCTAAAAAACACCAAATTCGCTATACCCTGCCAATTACTTTCAGAGAACCCGGGGTAATATTCATGGCTGACAAGTTCCCCCAAATCAAAGCCAAAATCATGCAATTATATGAAAATCTGGTATTTGAAACCGCCAAAGACCCGAATTTCAATATTGCTGACATATGTACAGCCGATTTTATCAAGCGTTTGGAGAGAGCCAATGACACCGAAACCAAAGGTTACGCAACATGGCTTTTGAGATCCGGTATGCAAGACGGCGATGACACTACTTCGAAAGTAACATCTATCGCATCCGGTGCTAATAATACCGTAATCGTTCGTTGGTTAGATATGGGCCATAGAGGCTCTACCACATTTTCTATGATAGAAACAGACGGCGAATGGAAAATCAACAACGCAACAGTCCCCGAGGGCTATAATCCTTTATAGTATTTCTAAACTGTAACTCAGGCAATAATCTATTTATGCGATGACAGCAAATCGATGCTGCGTGTAATCTGCAACTGTGTAGATTATTTTGCTGTATTTCTTCAAATAAAGCCAATACAATATCAATTATTGCTACGAGTAGTATGTTGATAGTGCGTGGTTTAGTATCTAATTTTGCATACTATATATAGCATAATTAAGTGACTCGAATAGATTCTATAATTATAAGGTTCGGTCAAAATGTTCAAGCTCAAAGACAGGCTTTGGGCATTTCACAAGAGGAGTTGGCTTACAGAGCCGGACTTCATCGAACTTATATCGGTATGGTTGAACGTGCTGAACGGTCAATATCACTTCAAAATGCCAAGAAAATTGCTGATGCGCTTAATGTGAAATTAGACAAACTACTTGATAATAAATAAGATTTGTTAGTTTTAATAGCATAGTTGCCACATGTGACCGGCAGCAGGTAGTTTTATGACATTTTTAAGTTGACGATAGGCTTGATGAGTCAAACGCGACACTCAGTCAATTTGAATAGCATCAATAAACTTATCAGATAAACCATTAATTTTATGATATTTAATTCATTCCAATTTATTTGGCTTTTCCCACTTATCTTCATTGCATATTGGGCGGTAGATTTGCTCTATATTAAGAAGACATGGGGTAAGAAAGTGGCAAACATATTGTTGCTGCTCATATCCTATGGCGTTTATGCTCAATGGAGTTTACCTTGTACATTGATTCTTTTTGGGGTAACGTTTGTCACATATTTCTTTGGAAGACTTATTGAAGCTAAAGAAGCTTTCGGAAGAAAAAAATACCTTATATGGAGCGGTGCTATATTAACCTTGCTCCCTTTATTGGTTTTTAAGTATTTTAATTTTATAACTGCTGCCGGTGCTTCTGCATTGGCATGGATAGGTATTGATACCGCGGCGCCGGGATTGAATTGGGTGGTGCCTCTCGGTCTATCATTTTATACATTTCAGGCTTTAGGTTATCTATGGGATGTATATTATAAAAAGATTAATGCCGAGAAAGATTTTATCGATTATATGCTGTTTGTGGCTTTTTTCCCACAGATATTGTGTGGCCCCATAAGTAGCGCCAACGAATTACTGCCACAGATTAAATCTGCAAAGAAGTTTGATTATGCCCAAGCTGTCTCAGGACTGAGGTGGTTGTTATGGGGTATGTTCCTCAAAGTTGTTTTTGCTGATCGCCTTGGAATATATGTCGACACCGTTTATTCAAACCCTCTTCATCACACCGGAACCTCAAACCTTATCGCAGCCGTGTTCTATTCACTTCAAATTTACGGAGATTTTGCCGGATATTCATTCATGGCCCTTGGTGTATCTAAATTATTAGGCTACGATATTATAAAGAACTTCAACCGACCGTATTTTGCCACTTCTGTTTCTATGTTTTGGAAACGGTGGAATATTTCATTGACCAGATGGCTTACTACATATATTTACATACCACAAGGAGGAAGCCGTAAAGGCACATTGCGCACATATTGGAATATTATGTTGACATTTCTCGTCAGTGGTATCTGGCATGGTGCCAACTGGACATTTATACTCTGGGGGCTGATTCACGGCTTCGCACAATGTGTGGAGAAGTCTCTCGGTTTAAATAAGCCCGTAGAGAAGAAATGGCTTGTCTTGCCAAGAATTGCGTTGACATTTACCATTGTTACCTTTGCCTGGATTTTTTTCCGACTTCCAACCATCGGAGGTGCCTGGGATGTGATAAAGCATATTTTTTCCTTTGGCAAACCATTTATTGAATTAATCACCATGGTCCATATATTATTCGCTATCGTCGTCGTGGCGGCAGTAGATTATTTAATGGAATACAAAGCAGTGGCTATTCGCTCATTAATTAGCAGATACACTGTTATAAGATGGGGCACATACCTGTTCTTAACTTTAAGCCTTCTCTTGTTCGGGGTATTAAATTCCGGCCAGTTTATTTATGTAAGTTTCTGATAGTATGAAAAGATTCATTCTTAAACTTCTATTATTCTCAATACTGTTATGGTTGTGCGATTTTGCATTGAGCGGAGTATTCAAACTATATGATTACACGAATCAAGGTGCTATTCACAAAGTTCACGAAATAACAACCTCTAAAACCCCTCAATTACTTGTGTTGGGTTCTTCTCGAGCAAGCCACCATTATGACTCCAGGATTTTACAAGATTCTTTAGGCATAGAGGTGTTCAATGCAGGCCTGGATGGCAAAGGCCTCTCAATTGGATATGGTCTATTTGCTGCAGTTTCTCAGCGGGTCTATCCAAAATATATTATATGCGAGCTTACGCCGTCATTTGATTTACATGATGAGTCCGGCTCAGCTACAGGGCTGAACATGCTATACCCATATATCTATAATCCAAACATAAGCAAACTGATATGTGATTTTGATGAAAGCGAGAAATTCAAACTATATTCAAATGCCTACCGCTTGAATTCTTCTCTATTTAGACTTATACCCTCTATTTTTATGAAGAATGAGGATTCACTATCCGGATTTATCCCCTTATATGGCAAGCTGGATAAGGAAATCGAAAAAACGAATAAAGACTCGAAAGAAAATGTAAAAGAGAATATCTCGGACAATAAGATTAAGGTTGACCCGGTCAAAGAGAAATACTTGCGCAGTCTTATTGAACAAGCAAAATCTAACGGATGTGAAATATTTTTTGCAATCTCGCCTGTATACGGTGGGGATGATCTGTCGTCGTATAAAGAGGAATTAGAAATAATCAATGAATATAATGGAGTACTGCTCAATCATCTCAATGACGCTTCCATAATATATGACAGTAGTTTATTTCAAGACAGAACGCACATGAATGTAGACGGTGCGAGATTATTTACAAATATCATAATACAGGAAATAAGGGAATACGACAAAAATAAGAATTGCGTAGGCCATACAAAAGATTAAGTATAGAATCACACAGTCTTTCGGCTTGCCCCTAATAAACTCGTCATATAATATAAGCCACCGAGAGAAAATGACCTCCCGGTGGCGTTTCTTTTAATGGCTCCACACCGTCCCTCGTTTCGGCTCACTTTTACTTAAACGGTATCACTATGCGCCGGTATCCAATCTACATTTTTTAACATTTGGCGGCGGGGTAAAAAATGAAGAAAGAGCCAAGTCTTAGTGACTTAGCTCTTTCTTTGTGTTGCCTTGGAAGGATTCAGAATTATATACGGCTGTAAACGAATTTGAATATGATTGTCAATGAAAATCAGACCATTACAACTATTTTGAATGTTAATAAATC
>LUJM01000016.1 GCA_001689415.1 Bacteroidales bacterium M2
GACGCAAATTATAAGCATGGTCTATGTACGATATGTAAATAATTTTTCCTATCTTTGCACAAAGAAACAAAATCAACAGATATATGAAAAACGTCGCCCACCTCCTTGCGGAGAAACTCCTAAAAATCAACGCACTGAAATTACAACCGGCCAATCCTTTCGTATGGGCTTCGGGCTGGAACTCGCCTATCTATACAGATAACCGCCGCACACTATCGTACCCTGATGTACGCTCGTTCATCAAAATCGAGCTTACCCGTATGATTATGGAGCATTTCCCCGAAGCCGAGGCAATCGCCGGTGTAGCAACCGGAGCAATCGCACAGGGCGCACTCGTAGCCGACCTCCTCAACCTACCCTATGTATACGTGCGTTCGTCACCCAAAAACCATGGCCTCGAGAACCTGATCGAAGGCGATCTACGCCAGGGCCAGAAGGTAGTAGTAGTAGAAGACCTCGTATCTACCGGCATGAGCTCACTTAAAGCCGTAGAGGCCGTACGTAACGCTGGCAGCGAGGTAGTAGGCATGGTAGCACTCTTTACCTACGGCTTCCCCGTAGCCGAAGCAAACTTCGAAGAAGCCGGTGTCAAGCTTGTGACTCTCAGCGACTACAACACCATGCTCGAAGTAGCTCTCCAAACCGACTATATCCGCGAATCCGATCTCGAAACCCTCCGCAGCTGGCGCAATGACCCCGCCAACTGGACTCCCGAAAGATAAGTCAATGGCAACATACAGCTCGAAACCGTCAGTGGTGAGCATACCCGCCGCTGTCCTTGCAGAGAAATTCGGTGACTTCCGCACCATGCAGGAGAAACTGGACAGTATGCCCGAATCCGAACGCCAGCGAGTAGGTGATGTAGCGTTTACCGAAGATTCTATCGTAATCACTACACCGCAGGTTGGCGCTATCACCCTTCGTGCCACCGAGCGTACCGCCGACCGCGTTGTTATGCAGGCCGAGGGCTCTCCCGTGCCGATGAGCATAACCGTCGATTTCCACCCCCTTAGCGACAACGAAACCGAAGTCGTAGGCACCATGGAAGTCGAAATACCGGCAATGCTCCGTCCTCTCGTAGGCCCGGCCCTGCAAAAGGCTGTCGACCAGTTCGGCAACTTATTTGCAAGCCTTGCATAAACATAATATGCGAAATACAAATATAATGGCAGCAATGGCCATGGCTGTTGCTGCCATTTTCGCCTTTATCAGTAGCGCCTGCCACACTATCGACGACGACCGCATACCGGTAGCACCGGTGAATATAGTATTCAACACCGTTGCAGACTGGAATATCTACGGCGTAGCCGGAGCCATGGACTACCGCTACTTCATCCGAGATTTACGCAAGCCGTCAAACTACCCCTACACAGCAATGACCTACACCGGCTTCGGCGGAGTATTGCTTGTGAGCGATGTAATGGGCAACCCCCAGGCCTACGACCTTGCATGTCCGGTAGAAGCCGATAAAAACGTGCGAGTAGAAATCGACGACGAATTTTTAGCCCACTGCCCCAAATGCGGCAGCACATACAATGTGTTTTCGCTTCTCGGACACCCTGTAAGCGGCAGGGCAACCGAACTCGGCTACGGGCTGCGTCGCTACCATGTAGGGCCTGGTCGCAACGGCGCTGCCTATATGGTAGTATCTTACTAACAATTCAGCCGGCAAGCAGAGACTTGCCAACCATACCAGCATCTTGGCTATTGTGCACCAGCACCTTAAAATAAATATAGCACAACAACCGGCAACCAACTAACAAAACCTAAGTTGAAAAGGCATTATGTCGAACTTTGGGCGCTTCTTGCGCTTGCATTCGTCATCTTCGCGGTGGCGTCGGCATTCGACACGCCTTTTAAGTCGGCAGGAATCGTCGACAGCATTTTACCACACAAGACCGAATTAAGCGCATTACCCGACACGACAATCACGCCGGAAGCAAAAACAGCTACGGTTGAATGCGATACCGCCAACCAGGTGATATTGCTCATCGGCGATTCGATGCTCGAAGGCCTCAGCCCTCGACTGGCAGCATATGCCCGGCACAACGGCCACACACTTTATTCGGTGATATGGTACAGTTCGACATCCGAAATCTGGGGACAATCGGACAAACTTCGCCGCTACATAGCCCGCCTCAAGCCCACGTTCATATTCATAAGCCTGGGTGCTAACGAGCTATTCGTGAGGGATATCGCCACTAAACGCAAGAAACATGTAGAGGCCATATTACGCGACATCGGCGATATACCATATGTATGGATAGGGCCGCCTAATTGGGCTGAGGATACCGGTATCAACGAACTGATATCTACATCGACTCCACAAGGAGCATATTTCCGAAGCAAGGGCATGAGCTTCGAGCGTAGCTCCGACGGCGCCCACCCGACCCCTTCGTCGGCAATGGAGTGGTTAGACAGCATAGTGCGCTGGATGCCCTCTAACGCACTTCACCCCATACGCCTGGAGATTCCGTCGGATTCCACCGCCCGTCCGCACCGCACATTCGTACACCAACCGCACGAACGCTGATGATAAGCGAGATATGGCATAATATCATAGAACTGCTAAGCTACGACAGCAGCAGGCCCATGCTATTTTCATCGGGCCTGTTTTGGGCGTTGTTCTTAGTGTTTATGCCCCTCTACGGGCTTCTGAAGCGGCGCTGGTGGCAGATGTCGGTTTTCGTAGTGGCATTTAGCTTGTACTTCTACTACAAGAGCAGCGGCATGTTTGTACTGATGCTCACCGGCACCTCGCTTCTCGACTGGCTATTGTCTATCATCATGAGCCAGCCCGAGGCATCGCCGGCACAACGACGCACGTGCCTTGCGATATCGCTAACGACCTCTCTCGGCATTCTTGCATATTTCAAATACGCCGATTTTTTCCTATGGAACCTCAATGCCACTATAGGCTCGAATTTTCAACCACTCGACCTGATACTGCCTGTAGGCATATCGTTCTATACCTTCCAATCAGTCAGCTATATAATCGACATATATAAGCGTAGAGTCACCCCTACGGCGACCTGGCTCGAGTATGCCTTTTTCCTGTCCTTTTTCCCGGCCCTCGTAGCCGGCCCCATAGTCCGTGCGGACTACTTCCTGCCCCAGATACGCAGCAACCGCCACGCGAGCCGCAAGGAGGTGTACAGCGGCCTGTGGATGATTATAACCGGAGTTGTCAAAAAAGCGATTATCGCCGATTACATCGCCCAGTATAACGACCTTATATTCGCCAACCCCGGAGGATATTCGGGATTCGAAAGCCTCATGGGTATCATCGGCTATACCATGCAGATATACTGCGACTTCTCGGGGTATTCGGATATGGCTATCGGCATAGCGCTGATAATGGGCTTTAAGCTCGCGCCCAATTTCAATTTTCCGTACAAGGCACATAATCTTACCGACTTCTGGCACAGGTGGCACATATCGCTGTCGACATGGCTTCGCGACTACATCTACATACCATTGGGCGGAAACCGCAAAGGCACAGCTCGGACATATGTCAACAGCTTCACCACCATGCTCATCGGCGGACTATGGCACGGAGCGGCGTGGAAGTTTGTTTTCTGGGGAGCGATGCACGGCGCCGGATTGGCAGCCCACAAAGCAGCACGCCCATATCTCAGCAAAATACCTGACACAAAAATCGTTAGCGCGATATCGTGGTTAGCGACCATATGCTTTGTCTCGGTGCTGTGGGTGTTCTTCCGAGCCGACAGTTATGGAGATTCTATAACAATTCTTGGCAAGGTATTCACCGACTTTTCCCCGGCGCACATAGTGCCATTTGTATCTGCAAGAATGCTGTGGCTAATACTCATGATAGTGATAATCGCAGCCCATGCATTGCCCGAAGACATGCACGGACGCCTTTCCGAAATGTTCATCAAGTCACCATGGATTGTGAAACTCCTGGTTTTCATCGTCGTGGTTCAGCTTGTACTCGAATTGCAGAGCGAGAGCGTTGCGCCCTTTATTTACTTCCGCTTCTGAGAAATTTTGTGATTCTCGCTATTTTGTTGTAATTTTGTGGTATGAAAATGGGGCGTATCATATTATTTCCTTCACTTCTTGCCCCGGTATCACCTGAAGATGTGCTACCGGCAGCTAACATTGCGCAGATACGCGAAGTCAAATTCTTCGTAGTCGAAGAGTTACGAACAGCCCGCCGTTTTCTGAAGTCCTGCGACCGCAGCATCGATATCGACAGTCTGCAATTCAATGTACTCAACGAGCACACCTCGCCTACCGAGGTTGAGGCCATGCTTGCTCCTGCGCTCGTGGGCAACGACATAGGCGTTATAAGCGAAGCCGGGTGCCCGGCAGTAGCCGACCCCGGAGCCGACCTTGTAGCGGCAGCACAGCGCAAAGGCATAGAGGTAGTACCCTTAGTAGGCCCGTCGAGCATACTACTGGCATTGATGGCATCAGGCTTCAACGGCCAAAGCTTTACCTTCGAGGGCTACCTGCCTATCGACGGAGGTCGCCGCAGCGAAGCTATCAACCGCATCATAGCCGGAGCACGCCGCCACCATACCCATATATTTATTGAAACACCCTACCGCAACAACCGTCTTCTTGGCGAACTTGCAAGCAAGTTACCCGGCGATATGCTGATGTGTGTAGCCGCCGACATCACCGGCCCTACCCAAAGCATCCGCACCATGCCTGCCAAAGCCTGGAAAACAGCGGAATACAACTACGATAAACGTCCGGCCATATTTCTTGTCGGTTCATCGTATATCAGCGAAAAGAAACGATGAGCCGCCGCCGACAGAAACTACGCCAACAAGCCTACTGGAGCGAACAGCCCGGGCTATTCGACATGCCGTCGGATAGCAACGACAGCGACGCACTGCCGGTACCGGCTGAGATTGGCGACGCCGTAGAGAAGCTGAGATTTATATCATTCGGCAGTGGCAGCAGCGGTAATTGCGCATATATCGGCACTCCCTCGTGCGGTCTTCTAATCGATGCAGGTGTCGACAACAACTATGTGACTGCACAGCTCGCCGCCAACAGCATAGACAGGGCCTCGATACGCGGCATACTCCTGACCCACGACCATAGCGACCATGTGCGATATGCCTATGCCATATTGCGCTACAACCGGCACATGAAACTCTATGCCACACCGAAGACACTCAACGGCCTATTGCGCAGGCACAGTATCAGCCGCAGAATCAGCGACTATCACCAGCCTATCTACAAAGAATTCCCCTTTGAAGTCGGCCCGCTAACAGTAACGGCATTCGAAACCAGCCACGACGGCAGCGACAATGTAGGCTACTCGATAGATTTCGGCGAAGTACACTTCGTGGTAACCACCGACACCGGCACTATCACCGCGCGTAGCGATCACTATATGCGCCAGGCACATTACCTGATGATAGAAAGTGACTACGATGCGACAATGCTGAAAAACGGCCCATACCACCCCCATTTAAAAGCGCGTATAGCCGGGACATCGGGACATCTCGACAATGCCGACACCGGCAGATATCTTGCATCGCTCGCCCCGGCCGGGATACTGCGCCGAGTGTTCCTGTGCCACCTTAGCGACACCAACAACACGCCCCACCTGGCCCTTACCACAGTTCAGAACATCATACAGGAAGCCGGCATATCGATTTGCCGCGACAATATGCCCGGCCCCACAGAGACCCGTCTGCACATAGCGGTGCTACCTCGCAGCGAAGCGTCGCCCTTGGTGACCTTAGGTCTCTAAAAACAACACCAAACGGCAAAATACAGCTATAAAAATGAACACCTTACGTCGCATATTCACCTTTTTTACCGTCGTGGCCTGCGCCCTATCCGTCATGGCCCTCGACTTACCTGTAAAGACCCTCAACGGTACGAAATATTACTATTACAAGGTAAAGAAAAACGAATCAGTGTACGGATTGTCGAAGAAGCTCGGAATGTCGCGCGACGAGATAGTACGCCACAACCCAGCCGCCGACGACGGTATCAAGAAAGGAATGACGCTGTATTTCCCCTATGACGAATATGCCACCAAGTCCGAGCCCAAAGCAGCCGTAGAAGAGCCTATCGATACAGTTGCCGTAGATACGGCATTCGATAAAGCCTCATCGATAGTGCTGATGCTGCCATTCGGCCTGGAGAATAAAGAGCAGAGCCGCCGCAACAAACTCGCGCTGGACTTCTACAAAGGCTTCCTCATGGCCGCCGACACCCTTGCGTCGCGCAACGGCCTTGTAGAGATTCACGCTATCGACATAGATGTAGAAAACTCCCGATTCGACGCCATTCTGCGCGACGAGGCCGTGACCAATGCAAGCGTGATTGTAGCCCCCGACAATGGCGCGGCATACCGCAAGATAGCAAAAACGGCACGCGAGAACGGCAATTATGTACTAAATGTATTTTTAGTGGCCGACTCACTCTACACCGAGAATCCCAACGTACTCCAGGCCAACATACCACACCTCGACATGTACCGCCTTGCTGTAGACGCATTTGAGAGCGACTTCAAAGATTACACACCCGTGATACTGAGAAACCGCACCGGTCGCAACGAAAAAGAAGCTTTTGTGTCCTATTTTATGGAGCGTTGTTCGCAGCGCGGCATAGTACCAATCGAGATAAGCTACGAAAACAACCTTGTCAGCGCCGACCTCAAAAACCTTGCCACCAACGCCGGTCAACGCTATGTGTTCGTGCCCTCGTCAGGCTCGATGACAGAGTTCAACAAATTCGCCTACGTGATAAAAGCCATACGCGACCGCGCCGCCGTGAGCGGCAATGATGTCTCCGGGGCAGAGTTCGAATTGTTTGGCTACCCCGACTGGACAGCTTACCGTGGCGAAGCCCTCGACACATTACATAAGCTCGGAGCAACAGTGTACTCACGCTTCTTCGACGACTTCAACAGTTTCGACAGCCGTACCCTTCAGTCAAATTTCCGCCGCTGGTACGGCCATTCGATTATCGAAAGCATCCCCTCGCAGGCCGTGCTGGGCTACGACACCGGCTGCTTTCTAATCAAAAACCTTCGGGCGAACGACGGCGCATTCGACCCGGTATCGCCAAGGTCGTATTCAGGCCTACAGTCGACATTTGACTTCGACAAGTCAGAGCAAGGATATTATAACTCAACCCTTTATATAATAAAATATCACACCGACGGCACAATGACGTCGCGCACCCTATGAAGCGCTACCTTTTTATAATATTAATGGTGTTGTCGGTGGCGACAGTCAGCGGCCAGACGCACTATCAACCCCATATCAGCATAGGAGGCCGTGCGGGCATGTCGCTTGGCGAGATGTCGTTTTCGCCCTCGGTAAAGCAGAAATGGAACAAAGGCACCACCGGGGCTGTGACATTCAGATACACAGAGGAAAAGCTTTTCGGCCTCATAGCCGAAATCGGCTGGGTACAGCGCGGCTGGGCCGAGAATTACGAGGAGCTACCATTGAGCTACTCGCGCACCCTCACATATATCGACATCCCATTACTTACACACATCTATTTCGGCTCGAAGAGATTCAAGGCATTCTTCAACCTGGGGCCGCAGGTGTCGATACTTGTCGGCTCGTCGATAGACTCCAACTTCGACTATAAAAATCCGGGGTCGGTATCCGGCTACCCCAAAAACCGCCAGACAGAGCAATTATGGGCCGATGTGAAAAACAAATTCGACTACGGCATCTGTGCGTCGGTTGGCTTTGAGTTTTTTGTGCAGCCACGTCACTCAGTATTAGTCGAGGGCCGCTACTACTACGGCCTCGGCAACATATATCCGGCAGCGAAGGCCGACACCTTCAGCGCATCGCGAAATATGTCGATAGAGGTGTCGCTGGGCTATTTCTTCAAGATTAAATAAGGGCATCAAAGGGCACCGCACGAGCGCAACAGTTCAGCATAATACTCGGCTTTACGCTCCAAAGCAAGAGGATATGCACGGCTGGTAGAGGGCATTCGCCATATCGTCAGCCCGTCGGCTGATACGACTTTAGATCCCATTTTCGGCAAGTCGGTATCGGTAATCTGAGCAACGACTGTGGCAGCTTTCTCGCCCGTAGTGGCCACCGTATGACAATCGGGCATACGAGCCAATAGACCTCGCAAGTCAACCGGTTCGAGGATTTCGAGATACTTGTCGGAAGCATTGCCTTTAAGTCGTCGAATCTTGTAGCCGGTATCACCCATTGCGATACCGTGCTCATTGATAAGGCGTTTGATATCGTCGAGCCTGAACACCTTACCGGCAGCATCATAGAGAGCATTCTTATCTCCAAAATAGAGCAGGCCCATGATGCGCCAGAAATCATTGATAGGATTAGGATAGAAAAAATCCATGCTCCAACGGTGGCTGCCCGGCGGGAAAGTGCCCATTATCAGCACCTTTGCATGAGGCGGCACAAAGGGCGGCCAAGGATGAGTCTCTATAATTATATTGTCGTTTTCCATAATGTCTTTATAATTAACTGCAAAAAACGGCATATATTGCACCGACAAGGGCCTAATTTTCGCGACGCAAGTTCCTGAGTGTTTTAAAAATAATTAGTAATTTTGCCACGAAAAAGCTATGAAAATATTATTTGTATGCACCGGCAACGCCAGCCGGTCGGCAGCGGCAGAAGCCGTGCTGCGAAAATTACTTGGCGATGGCAGCAGCGACATCGAGATAAGTTCGTGTGGAACCGGGGTACCCAAAGGCCTTGAACGCGAGGCTATAATGGCTAAGATTGCGGCCGAACACGGGTATTACATGGGAGGATATGCCGTGCCCATGACTTCGGAGTTGCTCGATAGCGCCGATATAATAATAGTGATGACCGAACGTCACCGCGAAGAAGTGACCCGACTGCTGTCGTACGGCCATTGGGACAGGATTGTACGCTTCAACGATTACTGTTTCGGAGAGGCTACCGACCTTCCAGACCCTCATTATCAGACCGAGGCCGTATACCGCACGTGCTTCGACACAATCGAACGCGGCTGCAAAAACATTGCCCAAAAGCTGAAAGCCTGAATCAGGCTCTGAAACAATAAAAACTAATCCGGTATGTTTCAAACGACACGCGACTATCTGGCCTCTTACATCACCTGTACCGGGTCAGCTACCATAATCAACATATTGCTACTGCTTCTCACCGCCGCAATGGCAGTGCTGGGCTACTATATAGTGAAGCGCCTTCTCGAGATAGTAGAGCGAATCATATTGCACAGCCCGACCGACTGGGACGACGACCTGATCGACATGCGGCTGCTCAAGGCTATATCGCAACTCGCCCCTGCCATAATAGTGCGCTGGGTGCTACCCGGCTTTTTCGGCAGCGACCCAACATCGTTCCACTGGCTCTCGGCTGTTACGTCGCTGTATATCGTATGGGCAGTTGTGCGTATCATCACTATCCTCATAGGCAACCTCTACAAGGCATTAGCACACAGGCCACGCTATAAGTTCTATGCTATCAAAGGCATCTTCCAGATGCTCAAGCTCATAATCATCGGCCTGGGAGCAATAGTGGGTATAAGTATACTTATCGGGCGTTCTCCTGTAGCTATCATCACCGCTTTGGGTGCATCGGCAGCGATACTTATGTTGGTGTTCAAAGACACTATCCTCGGCCTTGTGGCATCGGTACAGCTGACTGCCAACAATATGCTGCACCGCGGCGACTGGATAGCTACAGAAAAACACGGGGCTAACGGCGTTGTGGTGGATGTATCGCTTACCACTGTCAAGGTGCGCAACTGGGATAACACCATTACTACCGTACCACCCTACTCGCTTGTATCCGAATCGTTTAAGAATTACGAACCGATGCGAGCATCGGGAGGCCGCCGAGTAGAGCGTGCAATCTATATCGATGCCAACACGGTGCGTTTCTGCACCTCCGACGAGCTTGACTCCCTCAGTAGCGAAGGCTGGCTCGACGGCCTCGACATCGACACCGCCAAACATGTTGTAAACCTTCGTCTGCTGCGCCATTACCTCGCCCATTATCTCTCAACAAACGAGCTTGTCAACACCGAGATGACCCACATGGTACGTCAGCTCGACCCGACACCATCGGGCCTCCCGCTGCAGATGTATTTCTTTACACGCACTACCGCGTGGGAGGAGTATGAGAGCGTGCAGAGCGATATCTTCGATCATATCTATGCAGTCATCGGCCGATTCGGTCTACGTATTTTCCAGACCCCGGCCGGCATCGACATAAAAGAGCTTCATCGATAAAAAAAGGGTGTTTTTCGACATTTCGAGCGTCAAAGTAGAAACACCTTTGCCGCTTTGAAATATCGTTACTACCTTTGCAATATGAAAATGAGAGAATTGAGACACTTTATTGTTTTGATGGTTTTTGCATTCCTGGGCGTGGCGACCGCGATGGCCGCCACTCTCTTTGGGAGTGTCACCGATACTGCCGGAGAAAGCCTTCCTCAAGCATCGGTGCGCGTGCTTGCCGCCCGCGATTCATCACTTGTCAAAGCAGCCGTGACCAACAACAACGGCAGATTCACTATCAGCGGCATTAAGCAAGGTAAGTATCTAATCGAGGCTTCGTATGTAGGTTTCGAAGCACAAACAAGACCCGTTACCGTAGGGGAGAAAGACATACGGCTTAAGCCTTTTGCTCTTTCCGAAGGTTCGATAGCGCTCAAAGAGGCCGTCGTTACCGGTATCAAGACCCCGGTAAAGGTAATGGAAGACACAATAGAGTTTAACGCGGACTCCTACAAGACCCAGCCCAACGCCGTGGTCGAGGACCTTGTGAAACGTCTTCCCGGTGCCGAAGTCGACAGCGAGGGCAAGATTACCGTAAATGGCAAGGAAGTAAAGAAAATCCTTGTCGACGGCAAGGAATTCTTTGCCGACGACCCCACTGTGGCATCGCGCAACCTGCCTGTGGAAATGATCGACAAACTGCAGGTGGTAGACCGCAAGAGCGACCTTGCCCGCATGACCGGCGTGGATGACGGCGAAGACGAAACTGTGATCAACCTCACCGTCAAGAAAGGCATGAACAACGGCTGGATAGGCAATATCGAGGCCGGTTACGGCACCGACGACCGCTATAAAGCCAACTTCAACTTCAACCGCTTCTGGGACGGCAACCAGTTTACCATACTCGGCTCGGCCAATAACATCAACGATCCCGGCGCAGCCGACGGTGCTTCGGGCCGCTTCCGCCGTTTCGGTGGCAGCAACGGCATCAACACCTCGCAGGCCCTGGGTATAAACTTCAATATCGGCAACAAAGAGATATTCCGATTCGGCGGTAATGTGCTTTACAGCCACACCGACCGCAATACTATCACGTCGTCGGAGCGTCAGTATCTTTTTACCGACTCTACATCGACACAGCGCAGCAACAAGCACTCCAAAGACCGCGGCCATAACTTCCGTGGCGACTTCCGCATACAATGGAAACCTGACAGTTTCAACACGTTCGAATTCCGCCCCAACTTCTCGCTCAACTACAATGATTCATGGAGCGTGGATTCATCGTCGACATTTGCCGGAGGCAGGGCTGCAGGGCGTCAGGTTACCCGAAGCCTCAACCGCAGCAACAGCGACGGCAACTCATTTGAGTTCGGCGGCTCGCTCACATATAACCACAATTTCCGCCAGCGAAAAGGCAGATCGTTCTCTATCTGGGCGCAATACCGCCTGAGCAACGTGCGAGAAAATGCCGAGACTTATTCGTTCAATAAGTTCTTCCTGCTCAACGACTCAGTCGACATCTATGACCAGTTTGCCGACAACCACACATGGAGCAACACCGTATCGGCCCGACTGACATGGACCGAGCCCCTCGGAGACCCGGCAAAAGGCAACTTCCTGACCCTTGCCTACCGTTTCAGCTACCGTTGGAACAACTCCGACAAGATGACCTATGACCACCCTGTCACATTCCCCGACGGCTGGGAAGGCGATCCGATAATAGCAGAGGAACTCGTTTTCAACCAGGAGCTTTCCAACAGCTTCCGCAACGACTACATGAATCAGGATATCCGCCTTGGCTACCGCCACATCAGCAAGCAGGGCAACCTCAATGTAGGTGTGTCGCTCGTACCACAAATGTCGAAATCGATCAACCTTCTCAACCACGACAAGGATATCCCACGCCGCAACGTGCTCAACTTCGCGCCGTTCATGCGCTACCGCTACAGGTTTACCAAGACCAAGAGCCTTATCATGAACTACAACGGTCGCTCATCGCAGCCGTCGATGACACAATTGCAGCCCGTAGCCGACATGTCGGACCCCTTGCGCATCGTTATCGGTAACCCCAACCTGAAACCAACATTCTCGCACAGCGCCAACTTGCGCTACCAGAGCTTCAACAGCGAGGCCCAGCGCTCGATAATGGCGATGTTAGATGCCCAGTTCCAACAGAACTCAATTGTATCAAAGACCAACTTCGACCCCGAAACAGGCGGCCAGACCACAACATATGCCAATGTCAACGGCGTATGGAGCCTCAGGGGCATGAACATGGTATCGTTCCCATTCCGAAACAAAGCCTTTACCTTCAACAACCACCTGATGCTATCGTACAGCAACACAGAGGGTTTCAACAACGGGCAGCGCAATAGCTCGGGCACTTTCTCGGTAGGCGAAAGCTTCGGCATCGCATGGCGACCCGAAAACGTAGAACTCGAACTGCGCCCCAACTATCGCATGTCGACCGTGCACAACAGCTTCGCCCGCCAGAGCGACCGCACAACGCACACCTACGGAGGCACGTTCTACGGGTCGTATACCACACCGTTCGGCGTCACCATTGGCAGCGACGTCAACTACTCCGCCACAAGCGGTTACTCGCAGGGATTCGACACCAAGACCTGGATGTGGAACGCGAACCTGTCGTACCAGTTCCTCAAAGGCCGCGCCGCCACAGTGACCGTACGAGCATACGACATCCTTGGCCAGCGCAGCAACATACGCCGAAGTGTAACAGCCAACTACATCGACGACAGCCGCTACAATTCGCTCACACGCTATGTGATGGTTACACTGTCGTACCGCTTCAATACATTCGGCAAGGGTAAAAGACCGGATGGAATGAACGACAGCCAATTTGGGCCGGGCGAAGACGGCCCGCGAGGCCCCCGCGGCCCTCGCGGCGGACGACCATTCTGACGCATCCACAGATCACATCGGGCAGGCCTCGCAACAGCGACGCGCCTGCCCTAATTCTCATCCGTGGTATACATGATCAAAACATCATCGCGACAAAGCGTGAAACAAGGTCAAAAATAGTTAAGGCAGAAATTATTTAGTCTAATATTTTGAAAGTTGGTGGAAAAATCATAACTTTGCAAAGTTTTTTCGACACCATACAACAATGGGAAAGTTTTCAGCATACAAATTGCCGCTAAAGAGCCTCGGGATAGGCACTCATGAATTTGAGTATCATCTCGACAAACAGTTCTTTGCGAACATGGAAAGCAGCGATGTCCACGATGCCGACCTAAGCGTGCACTTAACAGTGACTTACAAGGGCGACTTCTACGACCTCGACTTCCATATCACCGGCGAAGTTGTGCTGATTTGCGACCGATGCCTCGACGATCTCCACTTCCCTATCGACGCGACCTACCACATTGTTGTAAAATATGGCGACGACTACAACGACGACAGCGACGAGGTACTCGAAATACCTCAGAGCGACAGCAGCCTCAATGTAGCGTACATGCTCTACGACACCGTAGAACTTGCGATACCCATCAAGCACGTGCACCCTATGGGCAAGTGCAACCGCCAGATGAGCGCCCTGCTCAAGAAGCACCGCGCAACCACCGGCGACGAGGATGCCGAGCTCGAAAACGAACTTATCGACGAAATAGATTCAATGCCCGACAGCAGCGACGATGCCCCATCGGACCCCAGGTGGGATGCCCTACGCAAACTCTCGGACATGGACGAAAAATAAAAAGAATAAAGTAACCATACAATATCCAAAACAATGGCACATCCTAAACGCAAGCAATCAAAGACCCGCACCGCAAAACGTCGTACCCACGACAAGGCTGTAGCTCCCACACTTGCACTTTGCCCCAACTGCGGCGCCTGGCACATTTACCACACCGTATGCGGCGAATGCGGCTACTATCGCGGCAAACAGGCTATCGTAAAAGACGAAGCCGTCTAAAGAGCACACATCCGCTCACAAACGACTGCCCCGGCAGCCTCGCCAAGCTCCGTCCTTGCGCCGGCGGTTTCTCATTCGAGGTATCCGTCACCGGCGAGGGGACGCTTTTGGTGTAGACATACCGAAGGGTTTCCAGCCGACTGGGTGTCGGCTTTCCTTTAACACTCCACGGCGTATCCTCGCCGTTTCATCGCCGTAGAAAACCACGGCATAAAATTCAAGATAATCAATGAACGCCCGCATATCAGGTATTGCATCTTACGTTCCCGAGGGTATCCTCGACAACGAAATGCTCTCAAAGATGGTCGACACAAACGACGAGTGGATCACCACCCGTGTCGGCATCAAACAGCGCCATATCCTGCGCGACCCGGACAAAGGATCGTCTTATATGGGTATCAAGGCAGTAGAAAAACTTCTTGCAGACACCGGCACCAACCCCGACGATGTAGAAGTAGTAATCTGCGCAACCTCGAACCCCGATCACCGCTTCCCCTCTACCGGCTCGATGATATGCTATGGAGCAGGCCTCAAGAAGGCTTACTCATACGATATGGAGGCCGCATGCGCCGGATTTATCGTTGCGCTGCAGGAAGCAAGGGCTTATATCTGCTCGGGCATTTACCGCAAGGTAGTGGTTGTATCAACCGAGAAGATGTCGTCGATGGTCAACTATTCGGACCGCTCGACATGCGCCCTCTTCGGCGACGGTGCCGCTGCCGTACTTGTTGAGCCCACAGAGGAGAATACCGGCGTTATCGATGCCGTATTCCATGTTGACGGCGTAGGCCACGACCACCTACTCATGGTAGCCGGCGGCTCAGCCAAGCCCACCACACACGCCACAGTAGATGCCGGAGAGAACTTCCTCTTCCAGGACGGCCGTGCCGTATACAAGCACGCAGTGACCGACATGCTCACCTCGTCGCTCGATATCATGGCCCGCAATAATCTCACAGTTGAAAGTGTAGATTATCTGATACCCCACCAGGCCAACCTGCGCATCATCGAAGCAGTAGCTCAGCGAGCCGAATTCCCGATGGACAAGGTACTTGTCAACATCGAGCATACCGGCAATACCTCTGCAGCCTCGATACCCTTGTGCCTCGACGAGTACAAAGGCAAACTCAAGAAAGGCGACCGCCTGGTACTTACCGCTTTCGGCGCCGGTTTCACATGGGGTGCTATGTACCTCATCTGGGATCTTGACTAAGCATCCGCTTTAGCCTTATGATATTTTATATAACAGAAATAGCACTTTTCGGGTGCTATTTTTGTTATACAAGGAGTAACAGTAAGGCCGCCCGGAGCTTGTTAAAGTAAAACAAACAAAGGTCTCAGCGGCCATTAAACCACCGGGAACACCGGTCAAGAAAAACATAACAGACATGGACAACAACACACAAGGCGCCGGCCTTACTCCTGCCGACGAAAAAAATCTACCGGCAACCCATAAATCAGGCTTTGTCAACATCGTAGGCAACCCCAATGTAGGCAAGTCAACACTGATGAACGACCTCGTAGGCGAGCGCGTGAGCATCATCACCCAGAAAGCGCAGACAACCCGTCACCGCATCATGGGCATTGTCAACACACCCGAATACCAGATAGTATTTTCCGACACTCCCGGCGTGCTCAAACCCAAGTACAAGATGCAGGAGAGCATGCTTTCGTTCAGCGAAGAAGCACTGACCGATGCCGACGTACTGCTGTATGTGACCGATGTGGTCGAGGACCCGGAAAAGAATGCCGACTTCCTGGCAAAAGTAGCCAAAGAGAAAGTTCCCGTACTACTGGTAATCAACAAAATAGACCTTCTCAAAGGCAATGGCGAGCTCGATGCCATAATCGAAAAATGGCGCAATCGCCTGCCTAATGCCGAAGTCTTCCCCACCTCGGCCAAAGAGCATTTCAATGTATCCAACCTGATGCAGCGTATCGTAGAATTGCTGCCTGAGGGCGAACCTTACTTTGGCAAAGACGCGCTTACCGACAAACCGGCACGATTCTTTGTCACAGAAATCATCCGCGAGAAGATATTGCTCAACTACGACAAAGAAGTGCCTTATTCAACCGAGGTTATCGTAGAAAAGTTCGACGAGAAAGAAGGAGCGATACACATCATGGCCGTTGTATATGTAGAACGCGACAGCCAGAAAGGCATCCTTATCGGCAAAGGCGGCTCGATGCTCAAGAAAGTCGGCATGCAGGCCCGCGCCGATATCGAGCGCTTCTTCGACAAGAGCGTTTACCTCGAAATATTTGTCAAAGTAGAGCCCAACTGGCGCAACCGCGACAACAAACTCCGTGAATTCGGATATATCGAATAATCCGTAAGTTTACCGATATATCAAGGAAAACCGCACGGCAACAGACATCAAATACCAAACACACTCACAATGGGACAATTAGTAGCAATCGTAGGACGCCCCAATGTAGGCAAATCCACGCTTTTTAACCGACTGACTCAGTCGCGCACAGCCATTACCGACCCCACCGCAGGAACTACCCGCGACCGTCAGTACGGCAAGGTAGACTGGACCGGCCGCGAATTCTCAATCGTCGACACCGGAGGCTGGGTAGTCAACTCTGAAGACGTTTTTGAATCTGAAATAAACAAGCAGGTAGAGCTGGCAATCGACCAGGCCGATGTGATTCTATTTGTTGTCGATGCCATGAACGGTGTCACAGACCTCGACGACCATGTGGCCCAGATACTTCGCCGCTCGCGCAAGCCGGTGATACTTGTAGCCAACAAGGTAGACTCAAATGAGTGGGTTTACAATGTGCCCGAATTCTACAAACTCGGCCTCGGCGATCCGTACCCCATTTCGGCAGTCAACGGCTATGGTACCGGCGACCTGCTTGACGAGGTAGTGAAAGACCTGCCGGTACCCGAGCAGGACGAGGACAAGCTCGATGAGATTCCGAAGTTTGCTATCGTAGGCCGCCCCAACGCAGGCAAGTCGTCGATAATCAACGCCTTTATCGGAGCTGACCGCCATATCGTAACCGATGTAGCCGGTACTACCCGCGATTCAATCTACACCCGCTACAGCAAATTCGGCTTTGACTTCTACCTGGTAGATACCGCCGGTATTCGCAAGAAAAACAAGGTAAACGAAGACATCGAATACTACTCGGTGATTCGTTCGATTCGTGCAATCGAGGCCAGCGACGTATGTATACTCATGCTCGACGGCACCCGCGGCATCGAGTCGCAGGACGTGAATATCTTCTCTATCATCCAGAAGAATAAAAAAGGCCTTGTGGTAGTTGTAAACAAGTGGGACCTTGTAGAAGACAAGAGCACAGCAGCGATCAAGCACTACGAGGCTTCGATTCGCGAGCGTTTCGCGCCGTTTACCGACTTCCCTATCATCTTCACCTCGGCCATAACCAAACAGCGCATCTACAAGGTGCTCGAAGAGGCCGTAGAGGTGTACGAAAACCGTCGCCGCACAGTGCCTACCTCGCAGCTCAACACCGTGATGCAAGAGGATATCGCCGCTTATCCCCCACCAAGCAACAAGGGCAAGTTCATCAAGATTAAATACATCACCATGCTCAAAGGAGCTACCGTGCCGACATTTATCTTCTTCTGCAACCTGCCCCAATGGGTGAAAGAGCCCTACCGCCGCTATCTCGAAAACAAGATACGCGAGCACTGGAAATTTACCGGCACGCCAATCAACGTATTCATGCGCGAGAAATAATCGCCGTCATATAAAAAACTCGGAAAGGCCACCCTCTCCGAGTTTTTTTTGCATATGCTCACAAGTCGAGGCATGGTTGCGGCAGATGAATTGATCTTCAAGCGCAGAAAGTTGGCAAGAAAGTCTAATTATTTGGCAGAATTGACGCATTGTTAGTTATGCAGGTTTGATAATTGGCAGAATCCTGTTATATTTGGGAAGAACCAAATATAACAACTATGAAAGCTTGTTCATGAATGGTACACACATGCAATGAAAAAGAAGGAGATGATAATAGACGACATCGACTTGTATATAAAAATGTAATAGGAGTTATTATATGTCTGCAAAATTATGTATATGCCTAATTCTTGGGCTCTTGACTTGCTTCAAGAGTTATAGGGGCTATGATTCCTGGAGTTTTTATGCCGGGAATAAGCAGGTTGAGATAAAGATGCCGACGAGTTATCACTGCTATTATGAGTGCAAGACGGAATATATGGACTATATCTGCATGTTTAAGTCGGACACTATCAGCTCCAAAAATATTTTGATTGCCGCTTACGGTGGTTCTACTTTAAACATAGATTTCGACAACACCCTATCGACTAACGATAGCATCATCCATAGAGATTCGACCTACACGGTTGCATATAATACAAAAGAGCAGAATTATTATGTCAGAAAGCTCTTTCCTGAGGCTGATTTCTGTTTCTCGGCAATAAAAGTTGAAAAAAGATCTCTACCAATGATAGATAGCATCTCCAAAACAATAGAAATACGAGAATTATCAAGACCAGTTAATGTTTCACCAATTCTTAAATCGCCGCCGGCGGCAAAAGATTGGGAAACAAAGAGAGTTCTTCTATAAATGGTTTTACTGTCAATAACATTTTATCCGGTCGGTATATGAATGTAATCCCCCGCCTTATACTTAATTGTCTAATCGTATGCATGCCTATTTATTTTAGCATGCGTGTAGAATCCAAAACTTTGGCAATTAGGGATATAGCAACCAGCACTCCTGAAACTATGATGTCTGCCAACCTCGTAGACAGCTTATCCATTAGCTATTCAGACTCAAAATACAAAGCGCATATCACCCCTCATGAGGCATTCATAGATTCTAAGGATAATGCAAGGATTTATTTTGACCGCGACCATTAAATCACGCCTCTACGGGCATAGCAAGTGAGGAGATATGAACAACTATCATATTTCAATTTTATTATTTGCAATCATTTTCGTTTGCTATTCTTGTTCTTCTGCCAGCAACAATAGCAGGGAAGGTAATGATTGTGATTCTTGTGAGCTTATTCAAGATGATAATACTTCATCATTATGCCTCAATTCGCCTTCTGCAGAAATCGACACTGCGTTGTTTCACACTCAATTCGATAAGTGGAAAAAGTTTCATCACGACATAAGGAGCAAGAAGATCGACAGTCTTGATGATGTGGAATGGCGAGGAGAACGAATATCGAGAAAAGCCGAGAGGGAAGACTCTGTAATCGAAAGATTTAATTATGAGGGGGCTGTCTATGGCAAAGTTCAGTCGAGTTTTCATCAAGATTCATTACCCCGACAAGATGTGGCAACTTTTATCATAGCTTTAGATTTGTTTTCGAACGACGAGTTTAATATCGGGCTCTTTTCCTTTGAGATATATGATAAAAATAGCAGCGTCTTTCAAAACTATCTGATAAATTTATCAGACTTGCTCCCTAATGAGGAAAAACGCCGGTTTATCTATAACTTTACAAGGAATAGTTTATATTCATGGGTCGATAGGAATTATAATAAACTTCAACAACAAGGCATTGACCCTGAAGAATATTGGCAAACAGACTATACAAACATTTGGCCTGAATTTGCAAAATTTAATCCGGAGCTTGTAGAATGGTATAGTTCAAATGGCTTTACAGCAGAAGATCTTTCGTCCGGCCGCTTTAATAATACCAATTAAGTCACCCGGCGTTTTTCTTCTTGATTAATTTCAAAGCCCCCCCTATCGTAGGGTCGCGGCATGCCGCAATGTCACTAAGTTAAGGGCAAACGCCACCCGGGCCTCTCGTAGGGTCGCGGCATGCCGCGACTGGGTAGGCAATACTATCTCTCTGATAATCAACTACAAATGTTTTTGTCACCCGGTCGCGGCATGCCGCGACCCTACGAGAGGGCGATTAGGTAAATTGTTGTTAATCAATGGATTTACATCGCCTAATCGAGGCTTGTCTCGGAGAGCCAAGCTCCTATCGTTGCTGTCCTTTTGAATAATCAACCCTTAAGTAAACAGCATTGTGCTGCGACCCTACGAGAGGGCGGTTAGATAGGATGTTGACGATCTGTAAGTTAGTATCGTCTGACCATGGCTTGTTTCGGAGGGCCAAGCTCCTATTACTTACCTGAAGCTTCGATTTGCTTTGAAAGCAGCAAATCGTATATCGCCATGGCCTGGTCCAGGCGGAGACTTCTGATTGTGAATGAAGAGCCGGAGGTTGAGAGGGAGAGCGATACACGCCCTGTAAAGCGCGTAAACGGTGTGCGCATTATTCTCACGACCTCGACATTATCGTACTTCATGTAGTTTTCTATTTCGGCAAAGCGCCCGTTGCCTATAATCAGATATGATTCGCGCAGCGAGATATAGCTATGGCGCACAGCAAGTATGCCCTTGGGTATTCCGGCCAAGAGGTAGGTGCCTGGGAGTATCAACCATACGTATAGCCCGAAATGCCACAATATCGCAGCGGTCACAAAGGAGATAATCAGATCGGGCAAGAGGGTATGCACGAAAAGCCCATTGCCGGACTTGGCAGAGGCTATTTGGGATTCCGACTGATAATTCTGCCCGAGCCACCAGCCGAGGAAAAAGTCGGAACAATCTCGAGTGTAAATCTTCAGATTATCGTCTTCCTTCCGGGCCGTCGAGTTAAAAGCCTGCCTAAGCGCGATCGAGCACAGGCCGAAGCGTTTCTCCAAGAAATTACGTTTTACCCAAACGGTGCATATCTTATCGTTTGCAAAGCGGCTACTCATACGCGAAAACAAGCCATGCCGAAAAGTAAGTATCTTGCTGTCGTAAGTAAGTGAAAGGTCGAAATTGCGCAGCAGCACCCTCCCGAGCCACAATACGAGCGATAATAGATAGGTGATTACCAAGACTATCGCCATACCGGCCAGCGACACCGCGAAATTGCCTAACTGAGATTCGAGATAGCCCGCCACCATATCTATTACGCTATCAGGCAGGTCGGAGAGTGAGTTAAAAACGACAACGAGGAAACCGCCGAGGACCGCCATACCTTTCAGGTGGTTCTGGCACAGAGCATCGAGCAAGAGGTCCTTGTTACTGAAGTCAATTACCGAAGTGGGACAGTATACAGGGGGAATATCCGGCGCAAGAGGCTGGGGCTTTTCCTGTATTTCAACTTCGTCGAGTAAATATTGCCAGTCGGCCTCGCTTAGAATCAGTTCAATTTCCTCACCTTTAGTTGCAAGGGTGTCGAAAAACACACCTCTGAGGTTTAGAAGCCTGTAAAGCACTCCCTGCCTGGTGCGTAGAGTGTGTATGCGGTCGAGAGGAATGGTAGTAGAAGCCCGGCTTATCAAATTGTGGCGATATATCAGACTGCCGTTTTCGACATGAAATTTTATCTGATAGTACGATACACAAGCAAGTACAAATGCCAAAGCCGCCGTCGCAGCAATCATTATCCCAACTTTCAACAGATGATCAAAAAATCCGCCGTCGGATTTGAAGATTTCGTATGCAAGAAAGAAAATGATTGCGTTGAATGCGATTCGGAAGTATTTCAGGAAATAGATAACGAACGCACCGAGGCTCATCCTCTGAGGGACTCTGAAATCAGTCATAATCGCGATTGAGCCTTTGAGTCAATAGATTCTTGATCTGCTCTGCCTCTTTCAACGGCAGGCCTTGAATGACAATCGAAGATAATCCTTGTGCACCATTTACCACTTCAACCGCGCTGAGGCCAAAAAATTTGGTCACAGGGTTCTGCGAGATACTTACCTGTTGAATCTTGGCGAATGGCACAGTTGTGATTTTATTGAAAATCACCCCGCTTCGGTAAGTAATGTCGTGCTCTCGAATCGCGTAGCCTTTGTAGAGATATGCCTTAGATAGAATTATAATATTGACAATAAAGGATATAACTATCACAATCTCGGCAGCGATGCACCACCATACAAAGCCGGTAAACAACAAGCACAAAGCCAATGCCGCTAAAACAGTGTACGCAATGGCAGCATTTGCAATCTGCACCGATTTATACTTGGGGCTGACAGGGCGAAAATCAAGGTAATCAATCGCGTAGGATGTATCGGGCTCTATCCTGAGATTGTCCATACGAATTCCTTTTTATATTATTCAAATCTTGTAAGCAACTTCCTTGAAAGCGTACACATTGCCGTCGGAGAGGTGGAGAGTGCCGTCGGTTTCGACATCTGTGATAGCCGCCCGGAATTGAGTTCCGTCGGGGCGCAAGAAGGTGTATTCGCGACCATCGCCACGGTAAAGTCGCCGCATATACCTGAGTTTCAGCTCAGCAGCGTCGCCTTTGTAGTTGTCGACATAATCGGCAAGACGGACTGCGAGCGATTCGAGAAGAGGCTCTAAAGCAGTCTCAGTGCCAATTATATTAATCAAGGATATTGGATTCGGGGCATCGGAAAGAAACACACTCTGGTTGACATTGAGCCCGATACCTGCTATCGAGCGGTCTATGCAAGCGCCCGAGAGTTTGTTCTCGATAAGGATGCCCGAAATCTTGTAGTCGTCGATATATATATCGTTGGGCCACTTAATTTTAGCCCGCTTGTCACAGTTTGCCAGCTCGAGCACACTATCGATAGTATCTGCCACAGCAAGCGAAATGAGCATCGATAGTTCGAACTGCCTCGCGGCATGCATTGAAGAGGGTCTGAAAAGCTGCGAAAAAGTAAGGTTAGCTCCCGGCTCAGCCTCCCATGAAGCCCCTCGCTGTCCCCTGCCGGCAGTCTGGCTTCGGGCAGCAATAACTGTTGCAGCCTCAGCATCAGGCATATCAGACAGCACGGCGTTTGTGCTTCCACAAACGTCGAGCCATGTAATAAGCGGAATCATATATTCCGAAATAGTAAGAGTGCGCGAGTCGTCGTCGTTGACAGCGATTCTCACAGTCACAGTATCCTGGGGCAGGGCTGCAGCAATGCGCTCGGGCCATTCGATGAGGCACACAGCACCCGAATCAAAGTAGTCTTCGATGCCAAGCTCGATAGCCTCGTCGAGATTTTCGATACGGTAGAAATCGAAATGATAAATCAGCTCGGCAGTTGTATCAGAGCGATACTCGTTGATAAGCGCGAATGTGGGCGATGCGGTTTCTTCGGGGTCAACACCAAGCACACCACAGAGGGCGTTGATAAAGGTAGTCTTACCTGCACCCATGTCACCATAGAATGCGAATACGGTATTGTCGCCCATCAGGGCTGCAAACTCACGAGCAGCGGCCTCAAGAGCGGCCTCGTTGGGTATCTGTATAGTTTTCATTTCGGCGATAATGTGATTAATGGCACAAGCATTTCTTCCATCGAAATACCTCCGTGCTGGAATGTGCCGGTATAGTATTGAACGTAATAATTGTAATTGTTTGGATAGGCAAAGAAATCATCGGGAGCAGCGAATATGTATGTGGTAGACACATTCGGCGCAGGCAAGCCAAATCGCGCCGGCTGCTTGATTTCATATACCTGTTTATTGTTGTAGGCGAGGTTCTTACCCAGCTTGTAGCGCAGGTTGGTATTGGTATTCTTGTCGCCGACAACCTTTACAGCATTGTCGACCCTTATAGTGCCATGGTCGGTAGTGAGCACAATCTTATACCCGCGCTCGGCAATGCGTCGGAAAATCTCGAGGGCTGCCGAATGCCTGAACCACGATTCGGTAAGCGAGCGATAGGCGGCATTTGTGGCTGCCAGCTCGCGGATCATCTTCGATTCGGTACGCGCATGAGAGAGCATGTCGATGAAATTGAAGACTATGACATTGAGGTCGTTATCCTCGATTTTTCGAAAATCCCTCAATAGGCGGTCACCTGCGGCGTTGTCGTTGATTTTGTTATAAGAGAACTTGCAACGACGACGATAGCGCTCGAACAAAGTGGCAATCAATGGCGATTCGTTGATATTCTTGCCTTCCTCAGAGTCTTCGTCGACCCACAGTTCGGGAAACATTTTCTCAATCTGTGCGGGCATCAACCCCGAGAAAATGGCATTTCGCGCATACTGGGTGGCTGTGGGGAGTATAGTGGTATACAGGCTCTCGTCGAATGTGAAATACTCGGCAAGTATGGGCTTGATAGTCCTCCACTGGTCAAGGCGGAAATTGTCGATGAGGATAAAGAATACTTTCTCCCCGGCATCGAGCAATGGGAAAACCTTGCGCGGAATTACTCGGGGACTCATCAGCGGGCCGTCGTCGTCGGTGACCCAGTCCTCGTAATTACGCTTCACCCATTTGTAGAATTCCTTGTCGGCCTCGCGCTTCTGGTCTTCGAGCATTTCGAGCATATTGGTATCAGCAGTAGCCAGTTCCATTTCGCGGTATACGAGGCGACCATATAGGTCGGCCCAATCCTCGAAAGAGTTGGCGCTGTTGATGAGCATACCGAGCTGGCCAAACTCCTCGCGGTAGTCGCGGGTTGCTTTCTCGGAGACAAGTCTTTCGCTATGAAGGTGCTTCTTTATGGCAATGAGAATCTGGTTGGGATTTACAGGCTTGATGAGATAGTCGGCAATCTTGCTACCGACAGCCTGGTCCATAATATTCTCTTCCTCGCTTTTGGTAATCATTATAACGGGCGTCTCGGGACGGCGTTGCTTGATTAAGGCGAGGGTTTCGAGTCCGGTAAGACCCGGCATATTCTCGTCGAGGATAATGAGATCGAAAGTCTCGGTATCGGCCATATCGAGAGCATCACGGCCATTATTGGCAGTGACAACATCATAGCCCTTGTTTCGCAGAAACATCAGGTGAGGCTTGAGGAGGTCGATCTCGTCATCGGCCCAAAGAATCCGTTGTTTGTTCATATGGCAAAGTTAGTCTTTTCATCGCTAATAAGCAATAGCGGAGACTCAGGCCCAAGGTTAAATATGAGGTCTAAAATGCTAAGTTTGGGTAAAAAACCATAATTGGCGGCCCTCAACTGCCAGTAAGTTTGCGGCGCCGGAATCTTCGAAAAATCTACCCGGGAGTAATCGTCGAAGGTATCGCCGACATCTTCCTTGCCTATTATTTCGGTATCGATGCCAAGCACATTACGAATAATAGCATCGGCCTCAAGCACCATTGAGCATATGCTCTGCCCCTCGGCCTTGAGCACGGAGGCGAAACGGTCGATATAGAATTCGAAAAACGGAGTGCGGCCATATGCCGATTCGAGGGCCTGGAGATGCACTTCCCACCAACGGCCATGAGCACTGACAGTAACATCCAGCCAAGTGAGGTTTCCGGCAAGGAAGGCCCCTTCGGGACGGCTGACAGGCACGGTGAGCCTCAGTTCGCCACGGGCATCGGCGATGCTATATCGGTGCACCGACTTGAAGCGTTTGTCGTAGCGCAAAGAAGTATCAACAACGGCCTTGCGATACTGAGCCATAGCCGCATAATACGCCACGCTGCCAAACAATTGCGGAGGCAGCAGAGCCACCTTGTCGGCAGGTTGCGTTGTCAGCGGCGTGCTCATTTCTTATCGGGGTTTGCGCTGCGCAGGAAACGGTTGAAGCGTATTTTGCCGTCGAACAGCCCGCGAGTGCGGTCAAACGAGGCAAGCACAATCATAGGAGTGCCGACGACGTGGTCTTCGGGTACGAAACCCCAGAAACGCGAGTCCTGCGAGTTATCACGGTTGTCGCCCATCATGAAGTAGTAATCCATGTCGAAGGTATATGTGTCGGCGACCTTGCCGTCGATAATCACCTTGCCCTTGGCCTCGTCGAAATAAGCATCGTTGTGGCCCTCGTAGTTGCGGATGCATCGGTTGTAGATAATCCAAGCATCCTTGTCGAGAATCACAGTCGAGCCTTTCTTGGGTATGTAGAGGCCTTGCTTGCCGCCGTAATTCGAGAGGGTCCAGTCGGCAGATGTGCCATAAGGGAACACCATTGAATTCATGGCCGAGTCAAAGAAATAGGGCGCTACATCGTTGAATTTAACATAGTCGGACATCAGGCCGTCGGCAATCATCGACTCAATCATGCCGCGAGTGAGCGGTGCCATGTAGGCCATTGAGTTTTCGGAAGCCTTAGGCAGGAAGGGAGCGAGGTTGCTGCGCGACGCCGTGCCGGGCTGATAGGCGTAGATATCGTCGGTAATGATATCGAGAGCCTTCAGATCATCGTCGGTCAGCGGACGGGTAGTTGCGAAAATGTAATTGAACTGCACATTCTCGGGGAATTCGCGAGCTTGTCCATTGATATACAGAGTGTCGCCCTTGATGCTGATGTGTTGTCCGGGCAGGCCTACGGCGCGTTTTACAAAATTCTGGCGGCGGTCGACGGGACGGTAAATGATGTCGCCGAACACGGCTTTGTTGCTCTTTATTTCATCGCGGCCGTACTGCTCGACGAGCAGGTCGTAATACTGGGGTGTCTCCTCGAATTTAGAAGCTACAGTATCACCGGCGGGGAAATTGAATACCACGATGTCGCCTTCTTCGACTTTGCGCAATCCTTTGAGACGCTTGTATTTAACCGACGGATTATCGAGATACGATTTCATGCCCATAAAGGAATTGTGGACAAGGGGGAAGTGAACCGGGGTCATGGGTACTCGCGGACCGTAGACCATCTTGTTGACCCACAGGTAGTCGCCTGTTAGAAGCGTCTTCTCCAGCGAGCTCGACGGAATCTGGTAGTTCTGCCCCACAAAGGCAAAAACGAAATAAACGAGCACGAGGGCGTAGACTATTGCGTCGACCCAGCTCATTACGGCCTTAGTGGTCTTGGATTTGCTTTTCTTCCACCAAGTGAAGGGTATGTAGCCGGTAATATAGATATCGAAAAGCAGTAATTCGAAAATCGCGAGCCACCAAGTGCCCATCCATGCCACCCAGGCAAAGAAGACAAGGCTAACGATGCCGAAGCGAATCCAACGAGTGGTTTTTATTTCCTTGATACGGCGCTTAAAATCCTCGCCGAAAGTCAGTTTATTTGTTTCAGTATATTGTTCATTGCTCATAATATGCAAAATTACACAAATTCGCCGAATGTTGCAATTTTTATTTTTAAGATACGTTTAATCAGTATCCGGAAAATTTTTCCTAACTTTGTAATACCAATCTAAACGCATGCTGAGATATATCCTGAAATTTTTGGCCGTCTTTGCCGTTTTTATGATAGCCGGTGTCGTGCAAAAGCCTGTATTCCTGGCTCTTCACGGTGGCGGAGGCTTGGCTGTATCTGATTGGTTCGACGTGATATTGCACGGCCTGCCAATGGATTGCACCGTGGCGGGTTATCTTACCGTCATTCCCGCCTTACTTATGCTTGCCGGCATATGGGTGGGCCATGGTAAGTGGCTGGTAAAAGCCGAACAGATCTACTACTTCATCGTGGCAGCCTTGATATCGATGACTGCCGTGGCCAATATAGGTTTGTACGGTCATTGGGGCTTCCCGCTCGACATGACTCCGGTGTTCTATTTCACATCATCGCCCTCGGCAGCAACGGCAAGTGCCACAATAGGCGAGACAATAGGCGGACTCGCCGGATTCCTTGTCTACGCCGATGTGATATTCATGAGTCTATATCTGATATCCAAGCATTTGCGTGTAGACGTATCAAGCCGCCGCGTTACAGCTACTGTTGTCGGCACAGTGATGACAGCCTTGCTCTTTATACCTATCCGTGGCGGCTTTACGGTATCGACCATGAACCCCGGGCGAGCATACTACAGCAACAAGGCCGTATTGAACCACGCCGCCGTAAACCCGGCATTCAGTCTGCTATATTCAGCCACTCACCAGGCCGATTTCGGCAGCCAGTTCAGATATCTCGAGCAAGAAAAGTCTGATGGATTATTCCGTGACCTGATGTCGCAGCAGCCAGCTTCGTCCGACACTATTTTTGAAGGCACTCCGGATATCTATCTGATTATCGCAGAAAGCTTTTCGTCGCATCTCTTGCCAAGTCAGGGAGGCGAAGCTATAGCCGTGAAACTTGATTCTCTGGCTCGTAACGGCGTGCTGTTCGACAACTTCTATGCGTCGAGCTTCCGCACCGACCGCGCTTTGCCTGCAATTCTCGGGGCGATACCCGGTCAGCCCAACACGAGCCTGATGAAATATATCTCGAAGACCGAAGGGCTGCCGTCGATACCGGCATCGCTGCGCAAAGCGGGTTACGATCTGAGCTATTACTATGGCGGCGACGTCAACTTCACCAATATGAAGTCGTACCTTGTAAACTGCGGATTCGAGAATATCATAAGCGACAGTGATTTCCCACTGTCGGAAAGGACAGGCAAATGGGGAGCGCACGACCACCTTGTTTTCGACCGTGTACTTGAAGATGTGAAATCATCGCAAGACATTGCACCGCAATTGCGTGTGATACAAACATCGAGCAGCCACGAACCATACGAAGTGCCGTACACCGGCACGCATGAGAATGCCGCAGCCAATGCATTTGCATACACCGACAGCTGTATCGGGGCGTTTGCCGACAGTATTGCCCGCCTGCCCCGCAAATCGCTTATCATCATCGTGCCCGACCACTACGGGTGCTATCCCACCGGCCTTGAAGGCGAGGAGGAAAGGCATCACGTGCCTCTGATTTTCAGCGGCAACGCTTTGCTTCACAATGGCGTGCGTATTGGCACATACGGCAGTCAGACCGACATTGCCGCGACGCTGCTTGGCCAGCTCGGCCTCGATTCATCGGAATTCCTTTTTAGCCGCGACATGCTCCGAGGCACTACCCCCGGCTTCGCATTTTATTCCTCGCCCAATGCATTCGCTATCAGCGACAGCAGCAATACTACCATTATAGACATCGCCACCGGTAATGTTGACGGAGATGAAACTTCGGCCAACAATGCCAAGGCTTATATTCAAACACTCTTCAATTATCTTGACTCTATCTAATGGAATATCTCATTAACCTCGACACCAGCATATTCCTGTTTTTCAACGGGATGCATTGCGCATTCGCAGACAGGTTCATGCAACTTTTCTCGGAGCGCTTTATCTGGGTGCCGATGTATGCCACACTCCTCTTTGTGCTCATCCGCAACTACGGCTGGCGCAAGACCCTGATTATCATCATCGGCACAACGCTTGCCATAACACTTGCCGACCAGTTGTGCGCCACGCTTATACGCCCGGCAGTACAACGCCTTCGCCCGGCCAACCTCGAAAATCCGCTGAGTGCCATGGTGCATATCGTCAATGGCTACCGCGGCGGCAGCTACGGCTTCCCCTCGTGCCATGCGGCCAACACCTTCGCACTTGTAGGGCTGATGCTACCAATCGTCCGTCAGCGCAGATTTGGCATTGTCATGATAGCGTGGGCCTTTACAAACTGCTATTCCCGCATACACCTTGGCGTACACTACCCCGGCGATTTAATCGTAGGAGCCACAATCGGGCTTGCAATCGGGTATTTGTGTTACCGTTTAGTCCGCAAAACAGCCTTTGGCGGCAATGAGCCTCGTGCCGTAAACAGCGAAACGACAGTAATCTACGTGGCCTCGCCCGTATTTTCATATATCCCAATGCTGCGTCTCAGCACGTTCAGTTTCCGTAATACCGATTTCGTAACCATAGCTGCTGCCAGCACAGTGATAGCAATATCATTGGCAGCCATTTAACATACAACACTATGAAAAACCACCTCATTACCACACTCTTACTCCTACTTCTGGCCCCGGCACTCCGTGCCGCCGACAAAGACTATGCCGGCTACCTGTTTGTATACTTTACCGGCAACCCCATGCCAATGGAACAGATATGCTTTGCAGTGAGCGAAGACGGCTACAACTTCGAGACTCTCAATTGCGGCAAACCTATCCTCGACTCCAAGGTGATATCGTCGACCGGCGGTGTTCGCGACCCCCATATCCTGCGTTCGGCCGACGGCAAGAACTTCTACATGGTGGCTACCGACATGGTATCGGCCAATGGCTGGGACTCAAACCGCGCCATGGTATTGCTTAAATCCAAGGACCTTGTGCACTGGAAACACAATGTGGTAAACATACAGAAACGCTACCCCGACCAGGGCCGTCTGAAACGAGTATGGGCTCCGCAGACAATCTACGATCCCAAAGCCGGTAAATACATGGTATACTGGTCGATGAAATACGGTGCTAACGGCCACGACGTTATCTACTACGCCTATGCCAACGATGACTTCACCGACCTTGCCACCGATCCCAAGCCCTTGTTCCTCCCCGCCGACGGCCAATCGTGCATCGACGGCGACATCATCTATAAAGACGGCGTATTCCACCTCTTCTACAAGACCGAGGAGCACGGCAACGGCATCAAATCGGCCACAACAACCGACCTTACCTCAGGCAAATGGGACGAGCAGCCCGACTACAAGCAGGTAACCGACGAACATGTAGAGGGTGCAGGCGTATTCAAACTCAACGATTCGGACAAGTACATTATGATGTACGACGTATACAAAGCGGGCCGCTATGAGTTTGCCGAAACCACCGACCTGATTAAATTCCACCCGGCATCCAAGCCCGTGACCATGAACTTCAAACCCCGCCACGGCACCGTAATGCCCATAACCGCCAAAGAACTCAAGCGCCTCAAAAAGGCATTCAAATGCGAAAAGTAAGCGGCTGGGTGGCCAAGCAACGAATTATATAACGGGGTTATTCGTTTGTATAATTTTTATTTAGCAGATTCATCATCTCAGGATCTTCAATAATATCCTGATAGTCACGCTCCCACCACCTTGACTGCTGCAACTTTTGCCTAACCTCGGAAGGCAGTCTCCAACCGATATGCCTTGCAGGTACACCCCCAACGATTTCATACGGTTCGACATCTTTTGTAACGACGGCGCCGGCTCCGACAACGGCGCCGTCGCCTATTTTTACACCGCTGAGTATCACGGCATTTATAGAAATCAACACATCATTACCTATTACTACCGTTTTTCGTTTCTCAGGCATAAGTGACGAAATGATAGGATGTGTGGTTCCGGCATCCAAATGATGCTCAGCCGGACATATCCATACCCCAGAGGAAATTGAACAATAATTCCCTATATGGCATTTCTCAATGCTTGAATTTATATTAACGTAGCTAAAATTGCCCATCGAGACATCATCAGTAACAATAGTACCCGAGCCGACCGACACACTCTTGCCATAAGAAGCCCGGAGCGAAGCCCTGACACTGCGGATATTAGTACCATTTTTACGATTAAAGTATAATAGCTTCAAACGCTTATAGAGATAGGTTGCTATCATTTTTTAGACTTGAAGAAAATTTGCAAATAATTCCTTATGCTAAATATATATAAGAACATTATAACAAGTATAGCGCACGAGTCAAACACTACACTTTCCACATTATAACAAATAAATATAACAGGTAGGTATGCCAACCCGAGCAAAGAAGTAAACTTTATCTTCATGCCGAATTTCGAAGATACTATATACATGCGTATCAACATCAATAAAAGAAAAGCACCAGAAAGCACATATAACGCTCCTTCAATACCATAATAATCGATTGCTTTACTGCAACACAAACAATTGACAGCAGCGGCAATCAATGTTGTATACAGAATATGGTGTGTCTTTTTCTCCATCATGAAGAAAGTGCCGAAAAAATCCGATATTGTATTTAAAGATACACCCACTATCGTTATAGGTACCAGATAATATGCCGGCGCGAATTCAGGCCCGACAAAATACGGGAAAATCCACTTTACAAAGACACAGACCACTACAGTGCCGAACAATATTGACTTTATGAAAAAATCCGCGCTAAGTTCATACTTAGCCACACGGGAGTTGTCATTAGAAATGATATATGCTAATTCATTCCAAGAAAATTGGAAAACATTCACCAACAGCAATATAGCTGTCGAGAACTTCGCTGTTATCGCATATAGACCATTGGCAGACATGCCGAGTGTGTTTGTAATACACAACTTGGTAAAGCCGGATAAGAGCCAGTACGAGATTGTGGCAAAACAAAGAGGAATCGAGAACTGCAGCATTTTCACACACAGTCTTTTATCCAGGTCGGAAAACGAAAAAGACTTGAGTAAGCCGAGGCGGAATGTTATAAGCAAAATCTGACATATTCCGCCGCAGATCGCCGCAATATAGATAGAAAGGATGTCGAAATGGAAAACAAGAATGAGGATTACATTGATGATTGCCGCTGCAAACGCGTTTACCATGCCGGATAACACGAAAAGCTTATTATCAAGGAATATCCTGGCAGAGAATGTGGTTAGAGACTGTAAACCGATAGTTATACCATAAATAATTATCGCCCAAATATATTCGAACTTAAAATAGTCTGAAACCAGATAAATAGCCGGAAGATACAAGATTATACCGACAGCAAAGACCATTAATGCATTGCTGATCACATAGTACTTATCCTTGGTTTTATCCTTGTCAAAAGAAAACCTGAAAGCACCATCCCAGATTTGAAAAAAAACAATCGGGACTATCAGATTGATAAAAGTATATGCTAAATCATATTGGCCGAACTGGGCGGGCGACAGATATGTCGTATAAAGGGGGAGAAGAAGAAAAGATACAATTTTTGACATTACACCACCTACAAAATAGATGATGGATGTCTGGAAAAATCTTTTTAGACCGAATAAATTTTTCTCAGCCATGAAGCAGTTTTTTTAAAACCTTACCGGTTTTATAAGCATAGAAGTTTAGAGCCAACAACACCGAACTCACTCCCAGCGACTTACCCGCCGCCTTAAAAGACAGGCCTTTGCGCCGAGCGATATCACAGTAAAGCCCCCATGCTCTCATTTGATCTGTCAGGGGATACGACTTAATACGGATTTGTATATAATATGTAAATCCCTTAAAGTTTTCGACAAAAAGCCTTTCGACTTTGTGTGTCAGACCGTCTTCTAAATATTCACATCGGTATATAATCTTGTCATGCCACCTTATATAATAACCGTCATTGGCTATTATATCCCAGACTGTACATTCAAGCAAAAATTTTTCTCCTTCAAATTCTTTAAAGGGATAGCGCCTAAGTATTTCAGTCTTATATACCTCAGCCATATCACCCTGAAGGAAGCTGCTCGTACGATCAGTATTCTTAGCATCAATATAGTGTCGACCATCCGCAAGCTTAGGAAAACCTCCTATAGCATCCGGACTATTAATATGTCCTTTCAAACCGGAAACGGCCGCAATATGCTCCATTCCCTCGACATCTTTTATCCATACAGATACGGTTTCGATAGCATCAGGAGTCAGCATATCATCGGAATCCACTATGAAAACAAATTCACCTTTAGCCTTAGCCACTCCGACATTGACTGCGCAATGCTTGCCCTTGTTTTGCTGCCTGATTATCGTTATAGGAAATTCGACATTCTCGCCAGACATTGACTTAAGTTTGTCATAGGTATCATCCGTCGAGCCATCATCGATTACTATCCACTCGAAGTCATAGCTGGTTTGAGACTTAAGAGAATTAAACAAATTATCTATGATATATCCTCTATTGTAAGTCGGGGTTATTACTGATATCATAAAATTGATAGACCAATTAATATAACAGGTTATGCATACATCGCAAAATTACTTAAATTTCCTCACTTTCACAAATGTTTTAACGCGAATAAAAGATTGCAAGGTGGCATAGTACTAAAATGACACATAGCCAACATAGGCTGCGCCAATTATGGTTTTTGGCGCAGCCTATGTTGTTAATATCTTGACCTGCAAACTATCGGTTTTCGATGCGGAGTTTGAGGGTGGTGTACATCACGGCGGCGAGGGCGATGAACAGGCCTATGCTGCCGGTGAGGAGGGCGAAGGTCTTGAGGCTGAGCAATACAAAGATAAATACGTAGATTACCGTCAACAGGGCACAGATTGCTGCTGCAACCTTGGTTGAGCCCAACACTCCGCGCATATACAAGGTAATCAGTCCTATTGTCATAAGGGCTGCGATGAAGTAGCTGAGACCGAACGACATATGTTCGCTCATCGACAGCAGCAGCGAGTAGAACAGTATCAATGCCAGACCAACGAGCAGATACTGCAGCAGGTTGATCGGGTGCTTGAGCATGATTTCGGCAAGAAGTATCGAAATAAATGTGAGTAATATCACAACTATCGCATACTTTATGGCGCGGTCGGTCTTCTGATAGCGGTCCACCGGCACGAGAAGGTCTACAATAACCGAGGAACTTGAGATATCACCGGCCTTGCTGCCGACAAAAGCCTGGGGATAATTTCGGTTTGTGGAATTGAGCGTCCAAGTAGCGCAAAATTCCTTGTCGCCGACATCACGCGTACTGGGCAGAAACATGCCTTTGAACGAGGGAGATTTTCCAGTACCCGAAATCGTAATTTCATTGCGGTGGCCGACCGGAGTAACACCTATCGAGCCCGAGCCACGCAAGCGCATGGTCAACGAATAAGCAATCTTGGTAGTGTCGGCCGAGGGCAACTCCACAATCGCCTGCATACATCCCGAACCAGGAGCATTATCAGAAGAATACGCCCTTTCGTTCGGCTCAGAGTACGCCGTATACACAGCATTATTGTTAGTACCTTCAAGCTCATAAGACTTGGCTCCGAGCGTAATAGGCGATATTTCCTCTACACCACGCAGATCACCGACACCGATAGTCACATAAGCCTTGTCGAAATGGCAGGCCGACAAAGGAATTCCGAGCTTGGCCAGAGGTTCATAGCTGATCTCGCCGTTCAAGGTAATATCAGAGTTGTATACTACAGCCTCGTAAATACCCCTGTGTAACTGCTGCGATTTCAGTTTGGCATCGAAATCCATACGCGAGGGCAACAGTCTCACTACCCCGCCGTTGTTTCGACGCGAGATACTATCGTATGGAATTGAAATAATCGGGCCGGAAATAAGCTGTCGTCCGCTCCAGGCATCGGAAATCTCGTTGACAGTCGATTCCTCGGTATCCTCGCGGTCGCTCACAAGCGATGAAATAATGAGGCTCGGAATCATCAATACAGCCGAAATCACGGCTATGAGCAATATTTTCTGACCCAGGCTGTCCTTGCGCTTCACCACGGGGATAACTGGTGGAGGCGGAGGCGGCGTCATACGTGGGGGCATGGGCTGCACATCATGTTCTTTGTCATTTTCCATAATTGTAGTTATTAGTTTGTTGCAAATTTACTACTTTTGCAGCGAATTATGCAATTACAATTATGAAAAACGCCATAATAACAATCGTATTACTGGTTATCTCGAATATTTTCATGACCTTTGCGTGGTACGGCCACCTCAAATTACAAGATATGAAAGTAATATCGTCCAACACGCCGCTTTATGCAGTGATACTGCTCTCATGGGGCATCGCGCTGGCCGAGTACACATGTCAGGTACCTGCAAACCGAATCGGCTTCGCAGGTAATGGAGGTTCTTTCTCGCTGATGCAGCTAAAGGTACTGCAAGAATGCATCACACTGGTGATATTCACAGTGTTTACCGTAGTGTTTTTCCGAGGCGAAAGCCTGCACTGGAACCACTTTGCCGCATTCCTGTGCCTGATTGCGGCGGTCTATTTCGTATTTATGAAATAGTCAGGTTATTTCGAAAGCAGTTTGCGGTAGGCCTCAGGGTCGAGGAGCACCGATTTAGCCTTCTGATAGGTTGAATCGCCCGGAAGTATGCGCCGGATGCGACGCCCTTCGTCGTAGTAGCGCATAGCAAGTTCGGTATCGAGTACTTCCTTGATTTCCTCTTTATTGATATCGAGGTCGTGGTTGAGGTCATGTTTGAGCATACCTGCAAGAATCTCGAACTGCGCAGCGACAGAGTCGGTCATATAACCTTCGATTTTCGCTGATTCCTTCAGATAGTCGAGTGCCGATTCGCACTGGCGGTCGTATTTGAAACGTTTGGGGTCGATAAAACCTTTGAATTCCTCGAATACCGCATCGGTAACGAGTGTGTCGGGCGGCGTGGGCTGGCCTGCGAATTTCTTATTGGCGAAATCGAATGCCCACATGTCGGCAATGATATTATAAAGCAGGCGGTTAGACTTTGGAGCCTCAACCTTGATATCCGGCGTAATACCGCCACCGTCGCGTACTATACGTCCGGCCTTGGTGCGGAATTCATTTGTCAGGCTATCGGGCGTACGCATGGGGCTGCCGTCTTCGTTGCGGTGCGAGTAGTCGAGAGCCTGGATAAGGCGGCCCGACGGTATATAATATCGGCCGGTAGTGATTTTCATCAAGTCGTCGTGGGGCAATGCAAGAGGAGTCTGCACAAGGCCTTTGCCATACGAGCGGTCACCAATGATAACGGCACGGTCGAGATCTTGCATCGAACCGGCAACGATTTCCGAAGCCGAGGCAGTGCCACCGTCGGTGAGAATAGCCAACGGCACCTTTGTATCGAGGGGCTGTGTGGTGGTTTTGAATATCTTGACATCTCTTTTTTCGCGCCCCTTGGTGCGAACGATTTCAGTACCTTTCGGCACAAAGTTAGCAGCAATCTGCACGGCGCCTTCGAGCAAGCCGCCGCCGTTACTGCGCAGGTCGAGCACTATACCTTTTAGGGCGGGATTTTTGAGCATCTCAGCCACAGCCTCGCGCACTCGGCGAGCCGAAGCTTCGTTGAAGGTGGTGAGGCGGATATACCCGATGCCGTCGCTGTCTACACCGAAATATGGCAATGGATTCACTTTGATATTCTCGCGGACAAAGGAGAATGTCAGCAGCGAGTCGTCGACATAGGGGCGGCGCACCTTTATGGTGATGTCCGTACCGGCCTGTCCGCGCAGGCGTTTGCTCACCTGGTCAACAGCCATATCGGGAGTCACTGCATCGTTGTTAATCTTCAATATCACATCGCCGGGGCGCAGACCGGCACGCTTCGAGGGCGATCCGTCCTGGGGCTCGTTGATAATCACAGTGTTGCCACGCTTTGATATAACCGAGCCTATGCCGGCATACTGACCCTGCGAAATCGACAGCAATTCGTCCTGGTCTCCCGAGGGATAATACTCGGTATAGGGGTCGATCTGATAAAGCAATGCATCTATTGTGCGGTTCATAATCTGATCGGCATCGAGGGTGTCGACGTAATGAGTCTGCAGCTCCTTGACAATACTGTTGAACGTATTTAGTTTTGCCGCAAAACGGTCTTTGCGTGCAGCAGCAGGGGTATTGGCGCCTAATCCGCCAACGAGTATCGCCACAAGGGCTAATATTGACAATATCCTTTTCATGTAATCTTGATAAACAGTTGGGCCAACGTGAAGGCCTAATTAAAAAACAAAGTTACAAAAAATTTTGTTGTAGCCTATAGCATTAATATTTATTATGTTTAATCAGCGTCAATTAAACTGAGGATTTGCTCCGATAGAGTATATTTCTTATTTTTGCATTTATGGAAATACTGATTCGCAATATGGTGTGCCGACACTGCGTAGCCACAGTGGAGAGGGCGCTAAAGGAAGCCGGTTTCGAAGTAAAGCAGGTCGAACTCGGCAAGGCTGTCGTCGATTGCAGCGAATCAGACATACCCGCCATAGGTAGAATCTTGGCCGACAATGACTTCGAACTCATTACCGACCCGGACACTAAACTTGTAGAAGACATACGTCATGCGGTATTAGAGCATGTGAGGAACATCGGCGAGTGTCGCCACAACCTGTCGGCATGCCTTGCCGACAAACTCCACGTGAGCTACGACCACGCCAGCCGTGTGTTCTCGAGACTCGAAGGTCGTACTATCGAGAAATATCAGATATTGCAAAAAATCGAATATGTGAAAGAACTCATCGACGAGCGCACGCACACCCTCGCCGAGATAGCCGATATTGCCGGGTATTCAAGCGTGGCGCACCTGTCGCGACAGTTCAAGGACACTACAGGCATGACCCCGACACAGTATATCGCGTCGGGAAATTCGATGAGAAAAAGCATAGAGAGTGTCTGACACCCGAATCTTGCAACATTTATCCGAAATGGTGTAATGCACATTGAGCCTTGTGGTAGTAACTTTGCGGTGCAATTCAAGATACCACATCTCATGGAATTTATCTATACCCTACTCAATATGCTCAACGAGATGTCACCCTACATCCTCTTGGGCTTTTTAATCGCCGGACTGCTACATGCCTTTGTACCGTCGTCGGCAATGAGCCGTCATTTATCGGGCAAAGATTTCAAATCAGTATTGAAGGGCGCAATGATAGGCGTGCCTTTGCCCCTATGCTCGTGCGGTGTACTGCCTACCGCAGTGGCACTGAGGCGTAGCGGAGCTTCGAAAGCGGCTTCATCTTCATTTCTTATAGCCACACCTCAGACAGGTGTCGACAGTATCGCCGCCACATATTCGCTCCTCGGCCCGGCATTTGCCGTAATCCGACCTGTAGCGGCTTTGGTGACTTCGATAGTAGGCGGCATGGTCGTGGGACGCACTGAAACCGCACCCGACAACACCGTAGGCTCGTGCCCTATACCCGACGACGACAGCCCCCGCCTTAGTTTCGGGCAGAAAGTAAAAGAGACATTCGTCTACGGCTTCCATACCATGGTTGCAAGCATAGGCAAATGGCTGATAATCGGCCTTGTGATAGCGGCTCTGATTACCATGTTCGTACCCGAGAACTTCCTTGCAGCCCTTGGCGACCGTCCCTTGTTGGCAATGCTTGCCGTGGTTGCCATAGCAATACCTATGTATGTCTGCGCCACAGGGTCTATACCAATCGCGCTCTCGCTGATACTCAAAGGCTTGTCACCCGGCGCAGCATTCGTGCTTCTCATGGCCGGGCCGGCAGCAAACTTCGCCTCTATCACCATAATATCGCGCACAATGGGGCGCAAGGCTGCAGCCGCCTACCTTGGCTCTATCGTGATTGGGGCGATAGCATTCGGTCTCATGATTGATTATCTGATGCCTCGCGAATGGTTTGCGGCACACATAGCCCCATTAGACACATCGTGCCACCACGTGTTCCCGTGGTTCCAGACCACTTGTTCGGCCATACTTGTATTACTCCTTGCAGGCGCATTCCTGCCCGGATTATTGAAACGTAAAACTCAAAATACCACAAACAAAATGACAACCGTATACCACATCAAGGGCATGAGCTGCCCCCACTGCAAAGCAACAGTAGAGAAAAACCTGTCCAAACTTCCCGGCGTAGAATCAGTAGAAGTAGACCTTTCGTCGGGCACAGCCACCGTCGAAGGCGAGCACGACCACACCGCGGCCTATGAGCTCATAGAGCAGATAGGATTCGAGGTTGTACGTTGAGTCCCGGTTTAAAGTTTATAGTTTAAAGTTTAGACAATTGTTCTTACAACCCGGTTTATGGTTTGGGTTTAAGGTTTAGATAATAGCAACTACAAAAGCTATTATCTAAACTCTAAACTATAAACTCTAAACCGGGCTGCAAACGTTATAAACTTTAAACCGGGTTTCAAAAAAAATTTTGTCCTTTGCCAAGAAAGTTGTAAATTTGTGATTTAATGGCATAGTTTACAAATTTCAGATTATGGACAATGCTCCGCGCCTGACACCGCAGGAAGATGAGAAAATGATTCAGGATGCTTTCGACGAACTCCTTGCGGGCTATTTAAGCAGCAACCACCGCAAGAAAGTCGAAATCATCGAACGAGCCTTCAGCTTTGCCAAGGAGGCCCATAAGGGTGTGCGCCGTCGTTCGGGCGAGCCCTACATCATGCATCCTATTGCCGTTGCCCGCATAGCGTCGAAAGAAATCGGTCTCGGCTCTACGAGTATCTGCGCTGCATTGCTCCACGATGTTGTAGAAGACACTGACTATACCGTAGAGGACATTGAGCAACATTTCGGCTCGAAGATAGCCCAGCTTGTCGACGGTCTCACCAAGATTTCCGGCGGCATTTTCGGCGACAAGGCATCGGTACAGGCAGAGAACTTCCGCAAGCTACTGCTCACCATGAGCGAGGATATACGTGTGGTGCTAATCAAAATGGCCGACCGCCTGCACAATATGCGCACCCTCGGCAGCATGGCGCCAAACAAACGATATAAAATCGCTGGGGAAACCCTCTATATCTACGCCCCATTGGCCCACAGGCTCGGACTATTTGCCATTAAGACAGAACTCGAAGACCTCAGTTTCAAGCACGAGCACCCCGACATCTACCACCAAATCGAGGCCAAAATTCAGCAAAGCGAAGCCCGCCGCTCAGCGGTATACTCCGACTTTTCCGAACCCATAAAACAGAAACTCAACGAATTAGGCATCGAATACGATGCCAAGGCTCGTCTGAAGTCGATATACTCCATCTACCGCAAGATGGAAAACAAGCACCTGCCCTTCGAGGAGGTTTACGACCTCTACGCGATGCGCATCATATTCAAATGCGACGACCCGAGCAAGGAAAAGGGCATTTGCTGGAGTATTTACTCAGCCATTACCGACCTTTACCAGCTACATCCGGCCCGCACACGCGATTGGATTGTAACGCCAAAGGCCAACGGCTACCAGGCCCTGCACCTCACCGTAATGGGCCCCGACGGCAACTGGATCGAGGTACAGATACGCTCGCAACGCATGGACGAGATTGCCGAAAAGGGATTTGCCGCGCACTGGAAATATAAAATCGGCGAAGGCGACGAGGAATCGGAACTCAACGCATGGCTAAAGACTATCAAGGACATCCTCGATAATCCCGAGCCCAATGCGATGGACTTCCTCAACACCCTAAAGCTCAACCTATTCGCCACCGAAATAGTGGTATTCACCCCTACCGGCGAGCTTATCACCCTGCCTGCCGGGGCGACGGTGCTCGACCTCGCTTTCAACCTGCACTCCGAAATCGGCATGCACTGCATTGCCGGCAAGGTAAACCACCGCCTCGTACCGCTGCAGACCGAGCTCAAAAGTGGCGACCAGGTAGAAGTGCTGACATCCAAGACCCAGGTGGCCCTGCCGGAATGGGAGAAATCGTTGGCAACGGCAAAGGCACGAACACGACTACGCAAGGGTCTACGCGCACTCAGGCAGCCTACGATTGTCAAGGGTAGCGAAATACTTCAGGACTGGCTTGAAGAAAACCACATCCCCGACAACAACAAGGTTATCACCAAGTTGCAGGGTATATTCCACGTATCCAACCGCGACGACCTTGCCTATGCTCTCGGAGCTGAAGAAATAGTGCTTGGCGACTTCCTGCTCAAGCCCTTGCGCAAAGCTGCCGGAATCGAGGAAAAAGGCATTATATCAAAGCTATGGACCATAGGTAAAATGGTGGTCCCCGGCACCGGCAAGAGCACAACGGCGACTACTCCCGAGCCGGTAAACACAAAACAAATCTACAAACTCCGAGCCACGGCCGAAGGTACAAACTTCCGCGTAGCCGATTGCTGCAGCCCCATACCCGGCGACGATGTAATGGGCTTTGTCAGCGACGACGGCACTATCGAGATTCACAGCCTCGACTGTCCCCGGGCACAGGTGCTCAAGGCTGCCTACGGCTCGCGTATCGTTGCCACCGAGTGGGATACCGACGGCAAACAGCGATTCCTGGCCCACATCCATATCGAGGGTATCGACCGCCACGGCATATTGCAGGAACTGACCCAACTCATATCGAGCCACCTGGGCATAGATATGCGCAAACTCGATATCGAAGCCAGCGACAAGGTATTCCACGCCGACCTTTGGGTGCGCGTGAGCGATGCCGACGTGGTCAACGACCTTTGCAACCGCACCAAGGCAATAAATGGTGTAAGATTAGCAACTCGCATTCATTAACGTATGAAGAACAATATTTTAAATAAGATATTAATTGCTCTTGCAGCGCTAATAGTAATAGTATATTTCTATCCGCACCCCGAGGCAAACCGCTTCAACTATGAGCAAGGAAGACCGTGGAACTATAGCAAGCTCATAGCCCCGTTCGACATACCAATACACCCCGACTCGGCAACACTATTGGCCGTGCGCGACACCCTCGACGCGAAGTTTGTGCCTATCTACCAGCTCAACCAGCTGCTGATCGACACCATTATAAGCCGATTGCCACAATCGCCCGGCACCAACCTCAACCGCCGCCTCGGTTCAGAACTGCGCAAAGTGTACGCTTCGGGCGTTGTAGACATGCGCACCAAAGACGAAATCGCCTCGCACAGGCTGCCAAAGGTGCGACTGCTTGAAAAGAATGTACTTAGCGAGATGTCGACATCCGGATTTACCTCGCCCCGCGATGTATATCTCTATCTTGATTCTACGATTACCGACAGCGCCCTGCACCAGTATTTCGTACGAGCCAACCTGCAGAACCTGCTATTGCCCAACTATACCCGCAATGAGGAAGAGAGCCGTCGCCACTACGAATACGACTACCTCACCCTCACCGCCGACCGAGGCATAATCCTTCAAGGCCAGACGATTATCGACAAAGGTGCGATAATATCATCGCAGGATTTCACCAACCTGCAGACCTACGAGCACATGCTATCGCAGCTCAACACCAACCAGAACCAGAGCAAATGGCTCATGTTCCTCGGCCAGGCGCTGTACGTAGGCCTGTTGCTGACCGCGATGATGATGTACTTCTATTTCTTCACACCCGAAGTCTACAACAATCTACGCAAGTTCACATTCATGTACAGCCTTGTGACGCTGTTCTTCCTTATCGGCGTCGGCCTCAACTATTTCGTGGCCCAGGGCGTATATATCACGCCAATGATGATAGTGCCGATTCTCGTGCTGGTGTTCTTCGACGGCCGCACGGCACTCTTTGTCACCGGCGTGCTCACACTCATCTGTGCCGGAGTCACCGCCTTTGCTCTCGAATTCATATTCCTCCAGTTCTGTGCAGGCACAGCCGCGGTGTTCTCGCTTCGCGAGCTTAGCCGCCGGTCGCAATTGCTTCGCACGTCTGTTATCGTGGCATTGGCATACCTCGGTGCTTACGTAGCCCTCGACCTGCTGATGAATGGCTCGTTCGACGGCTTCACATGGCGCATGGCGGCTTTCCTGGCCGTGAACGCCGCTCTTACATCGATGGCCTACATACTCATGTTTGCCGTCGAACGCCTGTTCGGATTCATATCGGTTGTAACCCTTGTAGAACTCGCCGATATCAACGCGCCCCTTCTTATGCGCCTTTCGAATGAATGCCCCGGCACATTCCAGCACTCTATAGCAGTAAGCAACCTCGCAAGCGATGCTGCCGTACGCATCGGTGCAGATGTCAAACTCGTCCGCGCAGGCGCCCTCTATCACGACATAGGCAAGCTTGCCAACCCGGCATTCTTCACCGAAAACCAGCACGGCGTGAACCCTCACGATGCCCTGCCACCAGAGCGCAGCGCTGCAATCGTAGTCAACCACGTATCAGACGGTCTTCGCATGGCCGACAAAGCCGGGCTACCCGATGTAATACAGAGCTTTATCCGCGAACATCATGGCGCAGGCATGGCCAAGTACTTCTATATCACCTACTGCCGCCAGCATCCCGACGAGGAAGTTGACAAAGCTCCGTTCTCTTACCCCGGACCTAACCCCCAGAGCCGCGAGACATCGGTACTGATGATGGCCGACGCAGTCGAAGCCGCATCGCGCTCGCTCAAAGAGCATACCCGCGAAGCCATTACCGAGCTTGTCGACCGTATTATCGACAGCCAGATCGCCGAGGGCCTCCACAACGAGTCGGCCCTCGAATTCCGCGACGTGGCTAAAATCAAAGAGGCATTTATCAAGCGTCTGATGACGATATACCACTCAAGAATCGCCTATCCTACAGCGCCGAAACCTGCTGCCACTCCACAATAATTGGCACAAGGGGGCGTTAGTTAATTGATGTACGCCAAAGTATCGAGACTTACAGCCCTGTTTGCGGCAGCCATTATCATGGTTGCCCTTGCAGCGTGTTCTACCAAAAAGAACAATGCCGCTACCCGCAACTACCAGGCCTTCATCACACGATACAACATATATTACAACGGCGACACGCACTACAAAGAGACCCTTGCCGACATGGAAGGCAAGTACGAGGACGATTTTTCGCGCCGAGTATACATGCACCCCGTCGAGGCCAAAGAAGACAACACCGCGCCCCAGCCCTCGGGCGACTTCAACCGATCGATCGAAAAGGCTCAGAAGGCCATACAGCTGAGGTCGATAAAGAAGAAACCAAAGGTAAAAGGCAGCCGAAACAGCCCTAAGAACAAAGAATGGCTACGCCGCGAAGAATACAACCCCTTCCTGCACAACGCATGGATGATGATGGGCCGCGGACAGTACTACAACGGCGACTTCCTCGGCGCGGCATCGACTTTCTTCTATATCAGCAAGCACTTCAAATGGCTCCCGGCCACCGTTACCGAGGCCCGGCTCATGCAGGCGTTGAGCTATATATCTATGGGCTGGCAATACGAGGCCGAGGTAATTCTGACACGTATCAAAAAAGATGAGCTGACCAACAACCGTCTGCGTCGGCTCTACAACTACGTGTACGCCAATTTCTATATCCATGCCGACAATTATGCCGATGCCGAGCCATTCCTCGTCGAGGCTGTGAAAGGCTCGCGTGGCGCACAGAAAACAAGGCTCAACTTCCTTTTGGGACAGGTATACCAACACCTCGGACGGTTTGCCGAAGCCTACAAGGCGTTCGACGCTGCAGGCAGTTCGTCGTCGACCCCTTACCGCACCAAATTCAACGCACGTATCAAGCAGAGCGAAGTATTCATGGGCAAGGATATAGAGCCTGAAGTAAAGGCCCTGCGCCGTATGACGCGCTACGACCGCAACAAGGAATATCTCGACCAGGTATACTACGCCATAGGCAACCTGTACCTCGCTCATGGCGATACCGCAAAGGCCATTGAAAACTACGAGCTTGCCAACGAAAAATCGACCCGCAACGGTGTTGATAAAGCCGTGAACCAGGTGCGTCTCGGCGAACTGTACTTCATCCGCGGCAACTACGAGAAAGCGCAGCCTAATTATTCCGAAGCAGTGCCCCTGCTGCCTGAATCTTTCCCCGATTACGAGAATATCAAACGCCGAAGCGACGTTCTCGACGAGCTCGCCGTATACTCGCAGAATGTGAACCTGCAGGACTCGCTGCTGCGCCTTGCCGCAATGCCCGAGGAGCAGCGCAACAAGGTTATCGACAAGATTATCGCCGACCTCAAGAAAAAAGAGAAGGAAGAGGCCGAAGAGGCACGCCGCCAGGAATACCTTGCCAACGAGGCAGCCATGGGCAACCAGCTGCAAGACAATTCTACGCAGTCGTTTGTAATCAACAGCGACAATTCGTGGTATTTCTACAACACCGCCACCAAGAACGCGGGCAGGACAGAATTCCAGAAACGCTGGGGCTCGCGTAAGCTCGAGGATGACTGGCGCAGGCGCAACAAGGCTACATTCAATACCGATGACTTTGCCGCCGAAGGCGAAGACAGCGAAAACGAAAACAGCGAAGCATCATCGGCTGACGACAGCAACGAAGCACCGGTAGACACTGCTGCCGCCGCTCGTGCCAACGACCCGCATTTCCCGGAGTACTACCTCGCACAAATTCCTCAGACCGAAGAAGAAAAAGCGACATCGCACGATGTGATACAGGAAGGTCTGTACAATATGGGCGTGATACTCAAGGACAAGCTCGACGATTTCGGCGCATCGCACCGCGAATTCGACCGACTCCTTGCCGACTATCCCGACAATATCTACAGGCTCGACACATACTACAACCTCTACCTGATGTGTCTCCGCCAAGGAAAAACCGCCGAGGCCGAGCGCTGGAGGCAACTGATACTCAGTAACTTTGCCGACTCAAAATACGGCATTGCCATGAAAGACCCGGCATATATCGAAAAGCTGCGCAACATGGACCGCGTACAGCAGGAACTCTACGAGGCCACCTACCAGGCGTATCTCGACAACCGCAACGCCGACGTGCATGAAGCCAACAAGCGCATGCAGACCGAGTACCCTCTGAGCAAAATCATGCCCAAATTCATGTTCCTCGACGCACTTGCGTATGTAACTGAAAAGGATACGGAATCGTTCAACAGCACACTGCGCGACCTTCTTGAGCGCTATCCCGACACCGATATAACCCCGATAGCGTCGGCTTGGCTCAAGGGCATGGCACAGGGCAGGGAGCTGCATGCCGGTACCGGCGGCAACCTCAGAGGCATGCTTTGGGATATGAAACTGTCTAACGACACCACCGGAGTCGATGCAGAAGGCCCGGCTCAATTTGAACTGAACCCCGATTCGAGGCAGACAATCGTATTCACCTTCCCCACCGACAAGGTGTCGTCGAACGCCCTGCTCTACGAAATCGCCCGTCACAACTTCAAATCTTTCGTGGTAAAGGATTTCGACATCGAGCCGATGAACTTCGGCCGCCTCGGCATGATTATCGTGCGCGGATTCGAAAACCAGGAAGAACTCAACCACTACCGAAGCGTAATGGCGGCATCGACCGACTTCAAGCTTCCGGCAGGCGTGCGCCCTATCGCGATCAGCGAAGCCAACCTGCAGTTATTGTTCGATCAGGGAAGGTCGTTCGAGGAGTATTTCAGGTATCTCGAGGAGCAGAACTATATCGATGCGCAGGCCGACCTGCTCGCTCCTGAAGAAATCGAAACCCTCGAAGAAGCTGAGGAAGCTCCCGTGCCCGAAGAAATAATCGAAGCAGAGACACCCGAAGCAAGCGATACACCAGCTACTCCCACCGCTCCGGTTGCACCTGCCGCACCGACTGCACCGGCACCAACACCACAGCCAGAAAAGCCGACACCCGCCCCGATATTACCCGGCAGCGAGGGCGACGACCCACTATTCGACGACTGATTGTCCGACGACAATCGTGTCCCAACTGTCCCAAGTGTCCCATTTGTCCCACTCTTCCCAATGTGGGACAGTTGGGACAGTGGGACAGCATATCAAACATGCGATAAAAATCGAGGGTGTTGAAAAATGACGGATAATCGGGTTTCGAGTCATTGTAACTTTGCATCGTAGCATTTGAACCAAAGTGAGGTACACAGTATCACACAGGGCGGGTATATTCATTTTTTAATAAAAAAATTCATATTATTATGATTAGCGATGCTACCCGCCTCATTACCGCAGCAAACGCCCCGACACAAACCTTGCTCATCGACTCTAACCGATATTTCGTGGGTCGATGCAGAATGATGTTGAGTTGAGGTGCACGGTGCGGGAATCTAAAAAAAGTCGTCGGAGACGACGCAATCATGGTTAACCCCACGATGCTTGCTTCGTGGGGGACTGAACCACCCTATACAGACAGTCCTCGGAGAGGACGCCGTATGATATCTACAGCGTCCTCTCCGAGGACATCAAGCATGTTGCGCGTTGTCTAACCCCACGAAAAATCGTGGGGTTAACCACAATCACGTCCTCTCCGAGGACTGTTTTAGATGCTTGGTTTAAGGTTCAGGTAATAGTTTTTGATACCCACTTAAGTAAAAAGGACTGCAACGATAGGAGCTTGGCTCTCAGAGACAAGCCACGACGAGGGTTCGGTGATTATCAGCACTATATCCCACCGACCCCAGTCTATCAAAAACACCCTCTCGTAGGGTCGCGGCATGCCCCAATGTCACTAAG
>LUJM01000017.1:0-137 GCA_001689415.1 Bacteroidales bacterium M2
GGCGATTCCGAGTTCCGGCTCCAGACCATAACCCATGACATTGCCAACAACGAGGTGGCAATAGAGCGGATGAAGGCAGACTGGGAGCGGTACGACAAAGTGGTGCAGCGTGACAAGGATGGCAACCCCATCAACAA
>LUJM01000017.1:142-1233 GCA_001689415.1 Bacteroidales bacterium M2
AGAAGAATATGGGTATCCACCTGCAAGGTTTGGCTCAACGAACTGACACTCACGGACAATATCAGCGTGTGGGCGAGGTCTATGGCTTCCCAATCAGCATTATCTCTGAAAGAGTATTGGCTGACGGTGTTGAGAAAGTGCAGAACCGCTTTGTTGTCGAGGGCAACTACAAATACAAGTATAACAACGGTCAGTTGGCAATGGCTGACACCCACGCCGCCTGTATGAACTTTGTCAATGCTTTGGAGAAAATCCCCGGCATAATCGCCCAGTATGAGGAACGCACCGCCAAACTCAAAGCCGATGTTCCCATACTTGAAGGCATTATGGCTAAGACGTGGGGCAAAGAGGATGAGTTAAAACAGCTCAAATCCGAACTTGCTGCTCTCGACCGCAAAATCGCCGCTGAATTAGCACCTAAGCATGAGAACAAGGAGGACGGCGAGGAGGTAAAGCGAGAGGATTCTCCTCACACTGTCCAGACAATTGATACACCGACACCGGACACAGACAATAAAAAGTCAATGGTCGCGGAGCCAACCACCACATACAAAGAACGGGAACCGTTAAGTTCCCGCATCATTATCGGTGGTTGTGGCGTAACTCCCCCCGGAGGTTTCCGAGCTGCCGGTCCCAAATTGTAGATAAATTGAATGGCGACACTCTTGATATGTAGAGCGTCGCCATTCAAATCCTTATCTATAATCCTTTGGAATACCCTCTGCCTTAATCCAAGCATAGAGAGTCGAGCGGTTTATGCCGAGCAACATTGCGGCCTGAGCCTTGTTGCCTTTAGTCTGCCTCAATGCCCGCTGCACACGATAATGACGGGTATGGGATTCTCTGTTCTTGGGAATCTCATTCAGGACTATATCATCTTTCCCTAATGTTTCACCACGAAACTCATAACAAGCGCGTGATATTGTGCTGAACAATTCCCGCACATTGCCGGTCCAGATATGGTTGGTCAATTTGTTGATAGCACCTTTTGTAAGGCGAGGGGATTTGATACCCGACTCAGCGCAGATCTGCTTAATAAAGCACTCCGCCAAAGGAATAATATCGTCCTGACAATCTGAAAGAGGTGGAAC
>LUJM01000017.1:1302-3614 GCA_001689415.1 Bacteroidales bacterium M2
GATAGGATTATGCGTCCGGTAAACTTGATTTCCTTTGTAAGATTCTGAGGAGTGAACACTCCGCGTTGAATTACAGTGGCAAGCACTTCCTGAACGTGCAACGGCAGCATACAAACTTCATGAATGTAAAGAGTGCCTCCATTGGCTTGAGCCAACAGGCCTTGCTGGTTGCGATACAAAGGATGTTTCACACCTGTTTCCTTGCCACGGAATATATCCATACTTTCAGTCGCGCTCAGATAATGTGCGCACTCAGCCACAACGAATGGTCCGGAGCGGCGAGGGCTGCTGTCATGAATCACTCGCGCTATCGCACTTTTTCCTACACCTTGGGGTCCTGAAAGGAGAAGCGTGGAATTTGAGTTGCTCTCAATATTTATCCTTCTCGAACATCCCTGAAAAGCATTGCTATTCCGTTGAAACCATCTTTGGTCTTCTTTATGGCACTTTTCTATTGCAATTGTAAGTCTGTCAACAACAAGTGAATCAAAATAGAAGCAATGGTCAGCACCTAACTTATACACCTTATTATATATATCCGGCGACTCTGTCATGGCCACACCAACTTTTTTAATTCCTAAAATGGTGTCATTTGTCCATTCAAGCAGTTTTATACCATCACAGTCTTTACCTGAGACTGCCACTATCAGCATAGTGCAATCACTTCGTTCAAGAATTTTCTTTGCAGTGCTGATGCTGTTGGTGGTCTGTATTTTTCGTCCCGGTTTGGAAAATACCTCTTCCATTTTTTTTACCATCCTCTATCTGGGAACTGTAGATAAGGAGGCTCCGATTACTCGGTGGATCATTGTCTATATTCATAAGACTTTCGGGGAGTGTTAAAAATGATTTTGCCATTATAACAAATGTGTATAGGGTATTTGTTCGCCAAAACTGAGTACAAAGATACAATTTTTATTTTAGAATGACATACTGTTGCACAATTAAATATGGCTGATATTGCGTGAATTTATGTAGCATACACAACATAGTGTTGTGTTAATCCAACACTTTTAACACACTCTACAATTCAAACGCACGGAGTTATATTAGATTTATATTGCATGTTGATAGAGTGTTACAAATATTTTACATCGGACATTGAACTTTGTTGAAATTAAATATATTGAGAAGGGCATAACTCAAAAACGATATTGAAATGGAAATATTAACCCTCCTGAACAGCCAGTTCTTTCACCAGTTGGAAGAAGGCGATGAAAGCAACATCAAGGCACTCTACGCCGATATGAGAGCCACAATCGTGGAATATGCCCACGGCAATAGCCAATGGCGAGTGATACACACCGGCCTGTCGATATTTATTTCCGAGGTGGCTGAAATTCTCGGTTATGCCGATGGCTTGTTGAGCCGATATGCAAAACGTATCCTTGAAATAGCCAAATGTCTGCTCAACCAGATAGAGATGGCTGTTTCAGCGAAAATCGCACTGGATACAGTGGCTGAGAATAATAAAGTGACTGATACAACATCAGATGTGACTTTCACCGGTAATTATGCCGACTTCTGTGAACTTATCCACCTTATAATAGCCTGCAAATTCATAAATGGAGGGAATAAGGCGTACCAGCTCCATATCAAGAAAGGACTTCATGCACTTTTCGGTCTTGACTTCGACCCGAAGAAATATCAGAATGCGAGAGATGGAATAAAACGCCGCTGTCCTGCTAAGGGGAGCCGGGTGACATATTTCCTCGACAATATGGTGGATGTCGTAAATGCCGAACTTGCAGCATGATAACATACCCAAATGCTGATACTCACTTATGGTTTCAGACGATAGAGAAGGTGCAACTATTTGGAAATCAAGAATTGAAGAATATTTGACACAATAAAACATCAGCACTTATCCGATGCTTACAATGCCCGTAAAAAGCCGCAGTAACTTTGCATCGTAAAACTTAAACGACGACAAATATGAATACAAAACCACCAGATCAACCGAGGGACACAACCCCTTTATCCAAGTGGATGATGGACACCATGACCATTGTGGTCTATTTGTTGAACTCCATTGCCAACTCAATGATAAAGCTCGTAAAGAAATCTAACAAGCCTCAATTATCATACAAAGGTAGTACGATAATAATGCTTGAGGATCTTGCAATAGGTCTTAACAAAACGACCAGAACAATCAGAAAAATGCGAGCCGAAGGAAAAATGGAATACTATATCAGCAATGATGGACGCACCATATTCATGACCCAAGACCAGTTTGACGATTACGTTCTTCAAAACTTCGTCAACGTCACCAGAGATAATTATCGCGCCGCAAGTCCGGCGTAATGTTTAAC